>CAYGUN010000122.1:0-7989 GCA_964353025.1 uncultured Bacteriovoracaceae bacterium | reverse complement strand
AAAGAAATTGGTATTACTCGCCCTTTTGTTCAAGATAACCGTTCAAAATCTAAATATGGAACTCTTCGGGGATTGCATTTTCAAGAGGGCGAATTTGCTCAAGCAAAACTTGTGAGTGTGCTAAAGGGTAAGGTCTTAGACGTTGCTGTAGATTTGAGGCGAGAGTCCGCTACCTTTGGAAAAAGTTTTACCATCGAGCTCACGGCAGAAAATAGGAAGCAGCTCTATGTTCCCAGAGGCTTTGCCCATGGTTTTGTTGTTTTAGAAGATGATACAGAATTTTTCTATAAGTGCGATAATTTCTATTCACCCGCAAATGAGAGTGGAATCATCTATAATGATTCTGACTTAAATATTGACTGGCAGGTGTCAGAGTCCAAAATTGTTTTATCTGAAAAAGATAAACTCAATCAGACATTTAAAAATTATGAATCAACAATATAGAATACTCATTACAGGTGCATCGGGGCAATTAGGCTGTGAGTTCAGGCAGTTGGAAAAATCTTTCAGCGATTACTCCTTTTTTTATGCGGATCGAGCAGAGTTAGATATAACTAACTCGACTGAACTAAAAAACTATCTCGAAACAAACTCAATTAATATACTTATCAATTGCGCGGCCTACACGGCTGTAGATAAGGCCGAAGAAGAAATAGAGCTTTCACAAAAAATTAATGCTCTCGCACCAAGAGATATCTCTTTAGTTTGCAATCAGCTTGGAGTTCATTTTATTCACTACTCAACAGACTATGTTTTTGATGGAACATCAGAAGTTCCTTACAAAGAAGATGATAGAAAAAGACCTATTTCTCAATACGGGAAATCAAAGTCTCAAGGAGAGGACTTTATTGTTGAAAACTCACAAAGTTATACCATTATTCGTACGGCCTGGGTTTATTCAAGTTTTGGTCAAAATTTTTTAAAAACCATGATAAGGCTTGGAAATCAAAAAAGTGAATTAAGTATTGTGGACGATCAGCTTGGAAGCCCAACTTACGCGGCTGATTTGGCACAGATTACATTAGATATTTTACCCCAGCTGGTTGGTAGAAAAGAGATTTTACATATTTCAAATGAGGGCCGTGTTTCCTGGGCCGGATTTGCGAGAGAGATTTTTAAAAAATTAAAGATAGAGTGTAGCGTTAAGCCTATTACCACAGAAGAGTTTGGGGCGCGAGCTCCTAGGCCTCAGTATAGTTTGCTAGACAAAAGTAGGCTTAAGAATGTATTTAAAAGAGACATAGATAATTGGGATGATGCGCTGGGTAGGTGCATGGAAAAGCTAGGTGATTCATGAAAAGAATTCTATTAACAGGATGTGCGGGTTTTATTGGTTCAAACTTTGTAAAAACTATCGCTACTCGTGAACAAGATTTTGAATTTGATATTCTAGATGCTCTAACTTACGCAGGAAGAAAAGAGACGATTCAACCGGAGCTTGATAGTTGTACGCGACTTAATTTTTTTCAAATTGATATTAGAGACGCTGGTAAGGTAAGTGAGCTTTTTCTTTCGCGAAACTATGATGGAGTTATTCATTTTGCAGCAGAGTCTCATGTTGATAATTCTATCAAAAATCCGAATATTTTCGTAGAAACTAATGTTCTTGGGACTCTTAATTTATTAAATGCATCTTTGAAGACTTATAAAGATAAAAAAGATTTCAAGTTTTTGCATATTAGTACTGATGAAGTTTATGGTCAGTTAACTGAAGAAGATCCTGCTTTTAATGAAGAGAATCAAATAAAGCCTAGTAGTCCTTATAGTGCCAGTAAGGCAAGCTCTGACTTATTAGTTAATTCCTATCATGAAACATTTGGACTCCCGACTTTAATGACAAGATGTTCGAATAACTATGGCCCTTACCAGTTTCCTGAAAAACTCATTCCCGTTATGATTGATAAAGCAAAAAATAATGAAAAGCTTCCAGTCTATGGTGATGGACGCAATATTCGTGACTGGATTTATGTAGACGATCATAATGAAGGCGTTTGGTGTGTTTTTACTAAAGGAAAACCAGGTAATGTGTATAACTTGGGTGGAGATAGTGAGAGACGCAATATTGATGTGGTTAAAGTCATATTAAAAGAGCTTGGTAAGTCAGAAGAACTAATTTCTTTTGTGACTGATAGATTAGGCCATGACTGGCGTTATGCGATGGATTTTTCTAAAATTCAAAATGAATTAGGCTGGACTCCCAAAGTAAAATTTGAAGAGGGGATAAGTAGAACAATTCAGTGGTATTTATCTAATGAAGATTGGGTCAATATGGTGAGGTCTTAATGAGCTTTATTTTAAATTTATCAAACCTTCCACCTCGTAGTAAATCTTTTGTCATTTACTTATTTGATTTAATCACCATTGTTTCATGTTATTTTTTCTCTTTTTACTTACGGCTTGAAACATTTATTCCCAATATCATGCCCTTTGACTCATTTATAAAGTACCTCGTTATCAGCTGCATTTCTCAATTTGCAGGCCTTTACTTTTGTGGTGTCTATAAAGGGATTTTACGTTTTGCTAGCACCCATGACTTAGTGAGAATTATTAAAGGTGTCTCGGCGGGAGTTTTGGTTTCAATTGTGATTATCTTTTTTATGAGCAGACTTGAAAACTATCCTCGGTCCGTTTTTATTATTAATGCCATATTACTTCTAACTACTTTAGGTGGGGGAAGATTTGCCTACAGAATTATAAGAGATAGAGAACTTGCCTCCAAAGGTGCTGATGGACAGAGAGTGATTATTATTGGTGCTGGAGTAGCCGGAGAAAGGCTTTTAAGAGATATTAGAAATGGCATTAACTTAAACCTTCATGTGGTGGGCTTTATTGATGATTCTCCTTCTAAGCAAGGCAAGGTTTTGCATGGTGCTCCTATACTAGGAAAAGTATCAGACCTGCCTCGCTTAATTAAAGAGAAGAATATCTCTCAAATCTTGATTGCTATTCCGAGTGCAACTTCTTCTGAGATTAGAAAAATTATTAAGTTTTGCTCGGATGCTAAAGTTAAATTTAAGATGCTACCAAAGCTTAAAACAATAATTGAAGGAACTAGTCTTGACTCTCTTCAGGCCATTAAACCGGAAGATTTTTTAGGGCGAGATAAGATTGAGTTAGAGAAAACAAATGTGAAGAGCTTAATTAATGGCAAAGTGGTACTTGTTACAGGTGCTGGTGGTTCTATTGGTTCAGAACTTGTGAAACAAATAACTTCTCTTAAGCCCTCGATGATTTACCTATTGGATGCTTCTGAGTTTAATTTGTATTCTATTGATAAAGAGCTCTCTATCCTTTTCCCTGATATAAAGCGCCGAGTGATTATTTCAGATGTGAGAAACTCTGAAAAAATAATGGGACTTCTCCACCAAATTAATCCTGATGTTGTTCTTCACGCGGCAGCTTACAAGCATGTACCTTTAATGGAAGCTAATCCCTTTGAGTCAATTCAAACAAATATTAAAGGGACTTATAATATTGCAGAGGCCTGTGGACGAGCGGGAATTTCAAATCTTGTTTTGGTTTCAACTGACAAAGCGGTTAACCCCACTAATGTTATGGGGGCCACTAAAAGAGCTGCTGAAATGGTTTGTTTGACCAGGCAAAAAAAATATCCCAATACAAAATTTACCATAGTGCGCTTTGGTAATGTTTTGGGTAGTAGTGGAAGTGTTGTTCCTCTTTTTAAAGAGCAGATTGAAAAAGGTGGTCCACTTACAATTACTCATCCTGATATTGAAAGATATTTCATGTCGATACCAGAAGCCGCTTCATTAATCTTAGAGGCCAGTACTATGGGTAAAGGCGGAGAAATTTTTATTTTAGATATGGGGAAGCCGGTTAAGATTTTAGATCTTGCTAAGCATATGATTACTGTTGCAGGAATGAAGATTGATGAGGATATAAAAATAGAATTCACGGGCCTAAGACCTGGAGAGAAGATGTATGAAGAGCTTTTTAGAAGTGAAGAGAGACCTTTGGCGACTCATCACCCGAAGGTAAACGTTTCAAGAGCTGAAACTATTACAGAAGAATTTGAAAGAGAGATAGAGACACTGGTTGCCATGGGACCCAATAATGCTCATGATATTTTTAAAGAAGGACTTGCACGGATTGTAGTGGAATATAAGCCTGAGTTAAGTGAGAAAGAAGACTCTCAAAGCGTGCAATAATGATTCTTAAAAGATCTTTTGATATTTTTTTATCTGTCTTTTTACTAATTCTATTTAGTATCCCTCTTTTAATCATTATTATTTTAATTAAAATCACGGACCCAGGGCCCGCGATTCATTGGTCAAAAAGAGTGGGTAAGAAAAATATTTTATTTAAAATGCCAAAATTTCGTTCAATGAAAATGGCGACACCTCAAATAGCAACACACCTCATGACAAATCCAGAGCAATATGTGACTTCAGTGGGAAAAGTTCTTAGAAGAACAAGCTTGGATGAACTCCCCCAACTTTGGAGTATTTTTATTGGAGAGATGAGCTTTGTGGGCCCAAGGCCTGCTTTATATAACCAAGATGATCTAGTGGAGCTTAGAACTTCAAAGGGTATTCATGAGTTAACTCCAGGGCTCACAGGTTGGGCGCAAATTAATGGGCGGGATGAGCTTAGTATTCCAGACAAGGTCGGATTTGATTTTTATTATTTGCAAAATCAGTCAATCCTACTTGATATAAAGATATTAGTGGCGACTTTTTTTAAGTCACTTAATTCAGAGAATATTACTCATTAATTTGAGTTGAATTGGAAAACAATTGAGCGGATTTACCAAGTCCATTCAGAGCTATCGAACTCATTTTCCTCTTCATCTAAAAGCAGGGTGTCAGCTTTAAAGTTTGGATTTGCTTTGAAAAATTGGGTGAATTCATCAAGAGGGCTTTTATGTGGAGTTAAAACAATGGAGCCATTCACGGCTTTAACCTCAAACTCTTGAGAGTCACCTAGGTCAACAAGCTCTAAAACAGATTGTTTAAGGACGACACCTTTTGAACCACAATGTTACACCGTGCTTGTCGTCAAACCAAGATAGAAATTTAAGGTTATTACAATTTCAACCAATATAAATATATGAAATTACTTATATTCTAATATTATAATAAATGGTTGATTTCAAGGAGATGTTTACTGGGTGGCATTATTTTAAGGAAAATATTTTCTCAAGCGTAGCTATAAGAGGTACAGGATATTTTATTTTATTGCTAAATTCCGCAATGAATGCTATACTGCCAAAATGAATAGACGTGAGTATGAAATAACTCCGATACAAGTTAATAAATTTAAAATTACTAAAGTTATTATTGACCCTCATTATAAAGAAAAGCATGGCCAAGATATAGATGATGAACTGATTCTTAATCTTGTAAAAAAACTAGATGGAAGAATGCAAGTTCCTGAAGAAGTAGACGAAGATGGTTTTAGTTATTTTGTGACTTTAATAATGTTTGAGAAGAAAAAATATCGCTTGATCTGGTTGTTGGAGGAAGGAGCTATTTACATAGGGGTTATTAACGCATTTAGAGACAGCAAAAAAGGATAATATATGGCATTTCCAAATGAAAATAAACTTAAAGAAATAAGAAAACGTTTAAGTAAGGCCGATCCGTCATATACGCTACCGGATAATGCAACAAAAGCTGATATTGTTAAATATAAAATTTGTGAAAAATTTGTGAACTACCTTTTGGAACATAAGCTGAGCCAGGCGGAGCTTGCAAGGCAACTTGAAATGGATCCTGCAAGACTTAATGAAATTATAAAGTATAAAATTGAATATTATACGATTGATAAACTACTTGAATTTGCAGAAAGACTTGATCCGCGAATCGATATTGATGTTGCTTAGCTCTCGTATTTACGATTCCCTCGCCTAATCATTAATCGTTTTCTGAAGTCCTTCCTCTAATGTATAGGGAGGCTTCCACCCAAGGCCCGCAAGCTTCGATTGATTTGTCCAAAAGTTACCCGCAATTTTTTGGTAGAGCTCTTTTTTGCCAATGAGCACAAAGAGCAATTTGAATACTCTTTGAGGAAAAAAGAAAGTTATTCTTTTTTTGCGATAGAGCATAGAGAGTTTATCCAGAAGCTCTCCTGTAGATAAAGCATCTGAATCAATGGGCATAAAAATATTATTATCGTACTTATTTAAAGACAGTGAATCAGCTATTAAGTGGTTAAGATTTTCTACATAGAGGTATGAGCGTTTATTCGCGAGATTCCTAAAAGGTAGGGGCAGTCCCATTTTGACTAACTTAATAAGCATTTTAAAATTGGCCTTAACTCCTGCACCATAAATGAGAGGGGGTCTCAAGATAATATAATTTAAGCTCTCTTGTTTACTTATGAGATACTGCTCGGCCTTAAATTTGGCCTTGGCATAAGGAGACTCTGGCGATGGCTTATCTGTTTCAGACCAACCACCACTTGAATCTTCTCCCATGACCTTGAGAGTGCTCATAAAAATGAATTTTTTTATTTTGTATTTGATGGCAGCGTCAACTAGAACTCTAGTGAGTTCAAAATTAGCTTTCTCATATTGATTGGGATCAACCTTGTGAGTAATATGGGCCAGACCTGCTAGGTGGATAATGCAGTCGCAACCCTCCATTTGAGACATGGGGCCAGATCTGTTATAGCGCACAACTTCTATATTGCTTTTTTCCAGCAAAGGACAAAGCTTACTTCCGACAAAGCCACTGCTTCCTGTGACAAGGACTTTCAAATTCTCAACCTTTTATCCATATCCATTATTTTCAGTAAAAAAATCCTTAAGCCAAGACTTTTTTCGAGGGGGACAAGATGAAGTTTTCCACAAGAATCAAAGATTTTCTCAAGAAGAGATGATTTTTGTGATTGATGAGCGCTTGAGAGTAAGTTACACAAATTTTTTTTGTAAGGTCTTTAATTTATTCAGTTATTTCTCTTTTTATTTAAACTTGTACAATATTGAATTGTCATGCCGACAATTTACTGTAAATTCAGGTGGTTATAGTTTTAACTATAAAGCTTGTGGAAACTTAGTTTCCATGTTATGTTATTGAGTGGAAACTAAGTTTCCACTCGGAAAGAGGTTTTGAAAGATGGTAAAGAAGGCCCAAATAAAAAAGCCGATAAAGAAAGGTACAGAGGAGTTATTCTCGGCAATAGAGAAGGCCATTAAAAATGTAGATTATTATTTTACTGATCACGGTGAAATGAGATCGGAAACTCGAAGAAAGGTAACAGATGAAGAGGTCATTAAAATTTTAGAGGAAAAAGATAAGTGGCATGAGAAGAGTAAAGATAAATATGAACGGAATATGGCTGATTGGAACTATCATATCAGAGGAAAAAATACAGACGATGAAAGAGTAAGAATTGTCATTTCTTTTGATGTGTATGGGATGCCTATAATAACAGTCATTAATATTGATGAGGACTAATTATGACGGATACAAAAACCAAGAAAAATTATATTTATAATGGGCTTGGTTTTCCAATAATCTTGGAAGAAGCAACTTTTAGAAAAATTCGTGGAGAATGGATTTTAAAGCTTGATGTAAAAAAACTAGCAGATGTCGTTTTTAGAGTTTTACCCCATAAACTAACTGGACTTACAGGAGCTGAAATTCGTTTTGCAAGGACGCACTTGGATATGTCCAAAAGAAAGCTTGCAGAGCATTTAAATGTGAGTCATACGGCAGTTAATAAGTGGGAATTATCAGAGCAAAGCAAGGCACATATTGATCCACTAGTAGAAGTTGCTTTGAGATCGTTTCTCAAGCTTCAAGTGGGCGGGGATGAAGATTTTCCAAACTTTTACAGAGGGATTATGGATGAAGCCAAAAATTTTATGAAAGAAGCTGAGACTGAGCCAATGAAGATTGCGATTTAATTGAATGTTTGCAGGTTTTCAAATCTCAAACTTTTTAATCTCATTAAGAGATGCTCTCTTATTATCAAAAAACCAGCCCCACTTAAAAAAATACTTTAAGACAGAATCAATCATAA
>CAYGUN010000121.1:0-8014 GCA_964353025.1 uncultured Bacteriovoracaceae bacterium | reverse complement strand
AAATAAACTAGAGCTACTTCATCAACATCATTCTCACCTTTAAAAGAATTTATTTTCTCTGAAATATACTTTTGAGAACATAATCCTTTGCGAGAAAGATCTTTCATCGTCCACAAAATATAATTGAAATCAAGCTGACCAGGCTGATAATGGACTTTTCTCAGTTTACTTATCATGGCAATCCATAAAGGACTTGTCTTCTCTTCTATACCTTCACTTCTATTTCGAAGCTCCCACATCTGAGAAGCCGTATAGGCATAACATGTATTAAGATTTTTTTGATTATAAATTTCCATTTGATGAATAGGATTATAACTATCTTCATAGAAATTAATGTCATTACAATCTTGAGCATAGGATTGTGATAAACCAATAACGGCCATTAAAATGAAAAATCCGTTTTTCAAATATAACTTCCTTGTATTTCTAATATTTTAATAAATTTCTAAGAAAGTAGATCTAATGAACTCTTACATTAAGAGTGTTGAATTCCGACAGGTTCACTCAGTCCCTCTAACAATATCAAACAATCAGAATATGTAAGATGACAACCCTATTAAGAAGCTCAAGAATAAGAAATCAAAAAAATATGCCTAAGACTTCAGGGAGGAGATATGAAAGCAATTTTAGCATTAGTGGCCTTGTCATTAATTTCACCACAAGTACATTCACTTATTCCAGAGCATGACCACGAACAAGCTTGTCAGGGGTTTATCCCCGATAACGATCTATGGATTGATAAAAATGAACCCAGTGCAAATTTAACAGGATTAACTGAAGAACAGTTTAATGCTGTCATTGATGAAGTCATTGAAGTTTATGAACCAATCGTCAAAAGCCGTGGCGGTAATCTAATCGTCAAAAGATTATGGGATAATGGAACAGTCAATGCTTCTGCAAGCCGTTCAGGTAAAGACTATATCGTAAATATGTATGGTGGACTTGCAAGACATAAAACAATCACAGCAGATGGTTTCGCAATGGTTGTTTGTCATGAAGTTGGTCACCATATTGGTGGTTCTCCAGTTTACGGTGGTAGCCAATCATCAGGTGGAGGATGGGGCGGTGGCCAATCATCAAACAACTGGGCCTCTAACGAGGGACAAGCTGATTATTTTGCAGCTTCAAAGTGTCTAAGAAAATCTTTTCGATTTGCTAACAATAAAGAAATCGTTGAAAGCTTAGATGTACCTGAGTATGTAAAAGAGAGCTGTGAAAAGAACTTTAAGAACGAAGAAGATTACGTACTTTGCGAAAGAGCTGCTATGGCCGGATTATCTCTAGCGAACCTTTTTAAGGATCTAAGAAAACTTGAAGTACCTCTTTCGTTTCAAACTCCTGACACAAAAGTTGTGACTAAGACATATGATGCTCACCCTCAACCACAATGTCGTCTAGATACTTACTTTCATGGTTCAGTATGTGAGAAAGATGAAAGAACAGACCTTGATTACGAAGACGAAGCGAAGGGAGCTTGTGCTCGTGTAAACAATCAAGAATTTGGAGCAAGACCACTTTGTTGGTACAAGCCTCAAAGATCTTTCAGTAATGATGGAAGCTTAGCTAATCTATAAAGATAGTATTTAAATAAAGGCCCGTACCTAAAAAATACGGGCTTTTTTAATGACCCAATTCCGACAAAAATGCTCCGTCACCCCAATATATTCTTACATCTTGCTCAAAACTTAATGACTTATGAATTAAATAAAGAAAAAATAATATCCGACTAATACGGACATTAGATCAAAGTTTGCTCAGGGAGGAATATGAAAGCAATCGTACTTTTAAGCAGTCTACTTATTCAATTTAGCTTTGCCCATACACACCAGCTATGCAAAGGTTTCATGCCAGAAAATGATATGGATATAAGTGTAGAACAAGGTTCTCAACTTGATAAAGCTCCAACTAAATCTGGTGGAATCAGCGAAGAAGATTTCAATGATGTTATGGACCAAGCATTAGCAGTGTACGCCCCCATCGTTAAAGAAAAAGGCGGAGAATTAAAATTCAAAAGAAACTGGAAGGATGGAACTGTAAATGCTTACGCTAGTCGCGAAGGAGATATCTACTATGTTTCTATGTTTGGTGGTTTAGCACGTCACTGGTCAGTATCTAAAGATGCTTTTGCTATGGTTGTTTGTCATGAACTAGGGCACCATATTGGTGGAATCCCTACTAAAGGTGATAGATGGGCATCTTCCGAAGGTCAATCTGATTATTTTGCTTCTTTAAAATGTATGAGGAAACTAATTAAAAATGAAAGCTCTCCTCTGCTTGGTGGTAGTAACAAAAAAGAAGAAACAAAGAGTCCATTAAAAGAAGCTCCTATTTTTGTTAAGAAAAGATGTGAAGTTAACTTTAAAGTAGATTCTGAAGATTATAATATTTGTGTAAGATCTGCTTTAGCTGGCTTTAACCTGGCCACTCTTTTAAATTCACCTTCTCAAGCAAAACTAATAGGCGGAGCGGGCCAAGGCTTTTTAAATCCAGGTGGAAGCGCTCCTGCTAAAGAACTTTCCTTTGAAACACCTGATACAAGGGTTGTAAGTAGAAATGATCCTAACCATCCCGCAGCTCAGTGTCGCCTTGATACCTATTTCCAAGGAGCTTTGTGCGAAGTAGATGATAGAATTGACGTTGGATACGAAGATGAAACTGAAGGCACTTGTGCCAGAGCAAATGGTGCTGAACTAGGAGTAAGACCGTTATGCTGGTTTAAGCCAGGTGACAGTTTATTCATGTAAGTAAAATATATTTACATATTGCGAAAAAGGCCTTTAATTAGGCCTTTTTTTGTGTAATAAAGAACTATCAATTTGCACAAATTACTATGAATACAATTGAATGCATTACAGAGAATTTGGGTTATTTTGAAGAAAGCTTAGCTCTTAGTAACTTTAAGCATTTTCAAAATAAGGAACCAAACGTATTAATTCAAGAACTAGAGCAACTCTACAAAAAGCTGCGACCACTTGCTCTTGAAATCAAAGATCCTCTAGATAAAATTAATACCTGTAATAAAAGTCATTTAAAGCTAAGACTACTTGAACTTGATACACCAAGGGGAGTTTTAAAATTTGAAATAATTTATTTTACAGGCGTATCGACAACCTCTCCTCACACGCACCCTGAATTTGTTATCGATGAAATCATATCAGGAACTCTTCAAGAGGAAGAGCTTATTTCCAAGAATGGAGTTTATCAAGTTCAACAAGCTCATTTAAGAGAGGATAAAGATATTAAGGCCTACTTTGATCCGAGTGGCTCTCCTCATAAAGTAAAAGCGGTTCACGGCCCTTGTAAGTCCTTTTGTCTAAGCTTGGGATTCAATAGTGTAACTTCTCTCAATTAAAAAAAAAAGCCCGCTCTGTGAGCGGGCCATATAACGTCGTTTAAACTTAAAGATTATTTCTTCTTCTTTGCTTTTTTCGCTGGCTTCTTGGCATCTGCCGCATCTTTTACTTTGAAAAGTTCTACTTCGAAAATAAGAGTTGCTCCACCTGGAATCTTAGGAGGGGCACCTGCATCTCTGTAAGCAAGGTCAGCTGGAATAGCAAATTTATATTTCGATCCTTCCTTCATTAACTGAAGACCTTCTGTCCAACCAGGAATAACTCTATTAAGTGGGAAAGAAATTGTCTTTCCTCTTTCAACAGAAGAGTCAAACACAGTTCCATCAATCAAAGTACCATGATAATGAACTTCAACTTCGTCTTCTGCCTTTGGAGATTTTCCAGTTCCTTCTTTAATCACTTTATAGGCTAATCCTGACTTAGTTTGCTTAGCGCCTTCTGCCACAAACTTCTTCAAGAATTCTTCGCCTTTTTCTTTTTCAACCACAACAACCTTTTGCATTCTATCTCTAAACATAGTCTGAATTTTAGGTTGGTATGTGGCCATATCAACTTCAGGTTGAGTTCCTTTTGCTGCATGCTTGAGACCTTTAAACAGAGCATTTAATTCAGTATCATTAAGCTCTAGTCTTTTTAAATTTGAACCAAGCATTACACCCATTGCATAAAGAGTTTTGTCTTGATCACTTTCTACACTTACTTTTTCAACATCAACCTTGTTACAGCCTAGTAACATTGACATAACAACAGTTAATGAAAGAAGTATTAAACCTTTTGTTTTCACGATTTTATCCTTTTCCTAAAGTTTATAACGTACCAAATAAGATTAAATGGTTTTACAAAGATTCGCAAGTTGACTCAACGAGAAAAAGTAGATTTTCTTAAGAGAATAAAAATAAAAATGCATGTCCCTAGAACAGAACTTATCATTCCAACCGGTATTTCTGCTCCATAAAAGGGAAATTGGTAAGTAAGCTGGTCAATAATAGCAAACAAAATGCCACATATAAGCGGACCAATTGTTAATTCTTTTTTAACGCTTTTAGAAAAAAAGGAAAATCCCCTGAGTAAATGTGGAAAAAGGAGGCTCAAAAAAGAAAAAACTCCAAAAAAACATGTCGTCACCGCAACACTCAAATAACTTATCACAATGATAGGCCTAAAAAATTGATGGGGAGAAATTTTTAAGTTCATACAAAAATCAGGGCCATATACGAGAAATTGTAATCTCTTAGAAAGAAAACAGGCCAAAGGCCAAAAAAGTAAGAATGTGCATGACAAAACAACCAGGTGAAAGCTCTTCCCGGATTTAAAAGTTCCAAACCATAAATGAGAAGGAAACTGAATACTTTTTGTCAGAAATAAAAAATAGAGTAATGAAAAAAGTGCTCCCACAAATAGATTAAAACAAATTCCAAACAATATTAAGTTTGTCATGCGCTTTTGAAAATCAAACTTCCAATTTGAACTTAAAAATAAAATGACAGTAAGTGGTATAAAAGTCAGGACGAATGAGCCAAAATCAAGAGGCAAAAAATCGGCGAAATCAAAAAAACTTTGCAGCAGATAAAAAAGTATAATCTGTAAAACAATAAGCCCATCAAACCCCAGAGTCGATGGAGAAGCAATTTCATTTTGAGTAAATATTTGAGTAAGACTTCCCCCTAAACAAAGTAGGGCCCCTGAAAAAAAAGCACAGGCAAATCTAATGGTGAGCTCAAATTCCATATTCAAGCTCCAATTGTTGCCTCTTTTTAAAAAAGAGAGTTCTATGTGCTATTTTTTGTGCATAAGGGTGATGCTCTATTAAAGCAATGGACTTTCCCTCAGTCGCCAATTTTTCAAACCATTCAAAAAGTACCTTGATTTTCTCTTCATCTAAGTGAGTCGTCGCTTCATCAAAGAAGTAAATATCACTTTCTATTATGAGAGAGGAGATAAGTTTTAACGTTTGGTTCTCTCCTCCTGAAAGATACCTGATAGGTCTATTTAATTTATCAGAGAAATTTAACTTTTGAATCAACTCTTCTGAGTCTTCTCGAATTTTCCCTTTAAAATATTCCTTCACACTTCCCACTAAATCCGCTGGGGTGAAGTCTCCTAAAACATGTAACGAACTCTGCATGCAATAAGATGACTTTAAATGCTTAAGGGTTTTCACTTCATTATCTCGAATATACTTAAGAAAGTTAGACTTCCCAATACCATTTGCTCCTACCCAGTGCTGAATTTCAGATTTTTTTAAATTCCATTTCCCATACAAGGTATCGTGAATAAGCTCGACACCATTTGAAAAATTATTATCTAAGATAAAATCGGAGCTACTCACGGGCCTCCTGAAATTGTGTCTGAAAATAGTGCATGAACTTAATCTGACTCAACCCTGGAGTTAAGACACCTGGGAAATAAATATTAAACTTGCGTTCAGAGATTTTTTTAACTTCTATTTGAGGTTTTTCAGCTAAACCGATTTCAATATAATCTCCAAGCTCTTTCAAAATCTTTTGCGACCAAGTCGCATAGGCCAGTAAGCTTGGATAGGAGTCAATCAATTTGAGTTCCTTCCATTTTTTTACAAATAGATCATTGCTAATAACAAGCTCTGGGCGTTTACTTTCTGTCAGTTCACCTAAATAGAAAATAACCCTTCGTTTCATCTTCGAACCAGCGAAGATATTTTTTCTCAACTCTGCCGTGAGTGCATTAAGTTTTGTTATCTTATCTTTACATCCATCCAAATAAGGGACAAGCGTTTCTAAACTTTTGGCGTAAATAGTAAAAGGATCTCCCCCCTTCGTTACTATTTTGTGTGCTTTAAGTTTCAAATCAGCAATCGTCTTCTCCAGTTGCGCACTCTCATCAAAGAAGATGATCGGATTCTTATACTTACGAAGATATTTCTTAGATAAAAAGATACCCCCATCAATTTTGGATGCTGTTGAATTCACTTGATGAAAACTTGAAATGGCCTTAAGCGCGGGATCATTAAGCAGATCTAAATCTTGCATTATCATCGTTATAGGACCAGATAATGATAAAAATTCACGTTCGCTCTCAAGAGAGCAGCAATGGCCAAATGAAAGAAGTAAAAAAAAAAGACTAATAACCTTCATGATCTAAAATTTTATTCGCAAGTGAGTCACAAAATTCATTTTGTGGGTGACCGGCATGGCCTTTTACCCAATGAAACTCTACGGGAAGTTTGTGGTGAAGCTCATCCAGTCTTTGCCACAGGTCCAGATTTTCAGGCGCTTTTTTATCGGCCTTCTTCCATCCCCTGTCTTTCCAACCTGGAACCCATTTATTAATACCGTCGACAATATATTTTGAATCTGTAAAAAGAAGAATCTCTGTTAATTTAAGATTTTTTTCTGCAATATAATTTTGCAAATTATCCAAGGCCGCGATAGCTCCCTTCATTTCCATCTTATTATTTGTCGTATGACTTTCTGCTTGTGCATCAGAAAAAATCACTTTGCCGCTTTTATCTTGCCCCATACATGCCCATGCACCAGGGCCAGGATTTCCCCGGCATGCCCCATCTGAAAACAACGCATAAGAATTCTCTGCTTGCAGTTCAATCACTTTACTAAATACGGGAGTCTCTGCATTTCCAGAGACAGGCTCTTCTTTACTTGAGACTTGAGAACTCAAATAATCAATAGCATTTCGGGCCTTATCATCATCTGATAAAAAGCTTAAAATTTCGTTTAGATAGTTTTGTAGTCTTTTTTTGCTCATTAAATAAACTTTAAAAATTTTCTTTTCCCAACTTTTAGCACTTGTCCCACATTGGAACTTGTTAGCTGGTGTTTTTCGTCATTAATCTTATCACCGTCAACTATGCTGACTGCGTTTTGTTTCAACATTCTTCTCGCTTCACCATTTGAACTCACAAGTGCTGCATCTACCAAAACTTCTAAGATCGTTTTCCCATCTTTAAGTTTATACTCAGGAATATCATCAGGAACTTTTTTCTTGGCAAAAACTCTTTCAAACTGCTCTCGCATTTCTTGCCCAATATTATCACCATGAAACAAGGCCACTACCTTTGAGGCCAATTGCTTCTTGGCCTCGTTCGGATGTAAACCACCCTCTTTAAGTGACTTGTGAAAAGTTTGAAATTCTTCTTTTGTCATACTCGCTGCATACTTGGCGTAATTCTCCATTTGCTCATCTGGAATGCTCATGACTTTTCCAAATTTATCAAAAGGTTCATCAAAAATACCAACATAGTTACCCAAAGATTTACTCATTTTCTGTACGCCATCAGTACCGATTAAAATTGGCGTTAACAGTGCAGCTTGAGGACGCATATTTTTATTTCTTTGATAGTCTCGTCCCATCAGAACATTAAACTTTTGATCACTCCCACCAAGCTCCACATCGGCTTTGATAAAAACAGAGTCCACACCCTGAAGAACAGGATAAAAAAGTTCATGCAGTCCCAGGGTTTGGTTTTCTTCTAGCCTATTTTTAAAAGTGTCATGCCCCAAAAGTTTCGCCACAGTAGTTTGACCGGCCCAAGACATGAGATCAACGAGTCCTACATCTTTAAACCACTCCGTTTGAAAACGAATTTCGGTTTTATCTTTATCCAGAACAGTATAGAGCTGTTCCATATATTTTTTCGCGTTTTCCCTGGTTTGATCTAATGTTAA
>CAYGUN010000120.1:0-8041 GCA_964353025.1 uncultured Bacteriovoracaceae bacterium | reverse complement strand
TTTAAACTGCCCCACCACAATGGTGGTGTAAAAATTAACCATCGAGCGTATTTCTATCCTCTCTTTAAATAATCACTCTCTTATTTCAAGTATTTAATAGTCTTCAAATCAACTCCTCATTTGCACCAAACAAGATATGAAACTTGGCTGCCCAAATTCTCTGTGCATTTTTTATCAACAAAACCTCATGGTGAGTAAAGATGGCTTCTTTTATCGCAAGAATGATTCTCGTAGAATCCAGCGCTATAAGTGTAAGCACTGCCATAGAAAATTCTCTAAATCGACACTCGAGCTGGAGTGTCACCAGAAAAAACGTAGGCTCAATCAGATTCTCTTTAGAATGCTCGCCTCTGGAACCTCCCTGAGAAGAGCTGCCTATGTTTTAGGTATTAACAAAAATACAGTTGAGCGCAAATTTCAGTACCTCGCGTTCAAGGCAAAAAGCGCGAATGAGGAGTTTTTAAAATGGCTTAAAGAGAATCCAGTTAAGTCTATCCAGTTTGATGATCTCATCACCTGTGAACACTCAAAGCTTAAGCCTCTGGCGGTCAGTAGCGCTGTTTGTGCCAAAACTCGCCTTATGCTTGCAGTGGAAGTCTCCCAAATTCCTGCCTTTGGACATTTAGCTAAATTCAGCCGCCAGAAATATGGCCACAGAAGAAGCGACCACCGAGCTGGTCTTACGCGTATGTTTGAGTGCTTGAAGGAAGTGGTTGACTCGCATGCACGTATCAGCTCAGATGAGCATAAGAGCTATCCTGAGTTTGTGGCAAAGTACTTTCCAAGCGCAAGCTACCACCAGTTCAGAGGAGAAAGAGGCTGCGTAACGGGACAAGGGGAGCTTAAGAGAAAAACCTTTGATCCTCTCTTTAGCATTAATCACACCTACGCCATGCTAAGGGCAAATATCAACCGCTTGATTAGAAGGACTTGGAGCACCACTAAGAAAGCTCAAATGCTTAAAAAACATCTCGATCTTTATATGCATGCTCATAATCAGATTATTTTAAAAAAGCTTGCGAAATTGTCTTAACAGAGCTGGTAACAAGAAAAATTCTCTTTATTTAATGAATTTTGTTTATTCAAAAGGAAATAGCTTGTACTTTTTATCCCCATGCTGGTGGGGCAGTTTATATGTATTTAATGAACAATTTGATGGAAAAGGAAAGTATCTCTCTGGAGTACAAATAATCCCAACCTATGTTGATGTCATGTTTGGTTTCGATTTTAATTCAGAATATTTTTTACAAAACCTGGTGAATCATGCATCTAGTTTAGAGCCGATTGCAGGAGCTACGATTGGTATCCATTTTATGATTGAAAGTTTAACTCAAACAATCGAACAAAATCGAATTTTTCATATTACGGGAGAGGGGAAATTTAAATTTTTATAAATAGTCGATTAGGATTTCAAATTCAGATTCACTGATTTGAGAGGGAGTTAATTGACAGCTTAAAACATCGTTATTAATAATGCATCTTTTGCAAACTCCTTCTCCAAAGCAAGAAGAGGCAACTAAGACTTCTTCATCTCTTAAAATTTCAAGGAAACTTCTCTGCGAATTCTCATCAACATAAAATTCTTTAATTGTTTTTTGAGAGGCCCTGCCCATAACTTTTACTTTAAGCAACTAAGCTCTCCTGGATTTCGGTCATCAAGTAAAAAATGGTCATTATTATCAGAAAAGTGAATATATCCCCAAATATTTCCAAGTGATAAAGCATTATAGATAGGGACATTTAAAGTTAAAAGCTCTGTCAGTTGCTCATTAGTTCCTCTTTGAGATTCAAAGATGAGCCTCAATGGATTTGAAAGAAAGAAATGTCTTGAAAATCGTAGTAATGTATCAAGATCTTCCACACTTTTTACTTGCTCAAGCCCGTATTGGTAAAGATGAAATAAATGTTGTCCCGGGTCTCGGCTCATACTTGAAGAAAGCCACATGGAGTAGCCATTTTGCCTATCGCCAAATCTATATTTACATATATTAGGCATTGGCAATTTAGAGTGTCCCACAAAAGCTGGAGTTCCAAGTAGTGATTCAAAATTTTGAATCTGTTGCGCATTTGAGGCCATATAAGTGAAACCTTTACTCTTTAAACCATAAGTATGAGCTTTTATTTCCTCTTGGCTTATAAGAAAGATCGAGCTTGAGTAGAGTTTGAGATTGATATTGCAAGATATGTCATAGGCCTTGCTTTTTTGGAAATCGAAAAGTTTGTTGCTTACATTTACTTTGTGTTTAGACTTCATCTGATTGTAGTATTGGACTAATTTTGCAAGCCTAATCTTGGGAATCCTTTCACCTGCTTGTAGCAGTTCATCTCCTCTGGTGTAAAAACTATTTAAGGTCTTATTAGATATAATCACGCTGCTATTTTTTGCCAAGAAATGGGAAAAATCATCATCGATAAAAAATGAATCAGGATAATATAAGTCAATAAGCCGAGCAAGAGAAGAGAGGTTTCTTGCCTGTCTAGAGTGTTTATTAAGAATATAGTCTAGCCCAAATAAAAAAGGAAAGTTTTCATTCTCATTTGAAGCTTGAAAATCATAGAAATAATCTCTTCTGTCAATTCTTAATATCACTTGATAACGAGAGGTGGCCGAAGAGAGATCAGGTCTAGAGTTGATTTGTACCAGTGACCAAATAACACTTTTCTCGATAGATTTAAGGTAAATATCTCTTTTTCTCAACTTAAGCAGAAATTCATTGAAAGAGTCTTGTAATTTTCTATTTTTACCAATGAGAATGAGATCATCTGGAGTTGTGTTTTCGCAAAAAGTTTTCTTCTTTACTCTAAGCTTAACTTCTTCATCATATTCTTCCTGAAACTTTTCAATAAAGAATGAGCATGAGTTAAGTATGAGCGCCAGTAGCAAGAGATGCATTAATTTCCTTCTATATCAAAATCGGAGTCGGGATGTATACTTTGGAGACCGTGATTGCTGTCAAATTCGAGATCAAGTTTAGCGGCCTCTGGTGTGAGAGCACCAAGTTGGCAGATAACCCACATACCAGAAGATGCTTCTGTACTAAGGGCCTGAGTATGAAGAGAAATGATGTCATGGCCCTGTTGAGTGAGGTCATAAATGAGTTTATCGAACTCTTTTTCCCTGTACCCTTTTTGTCGGCTAGGGGGGGAAGGGATAAAGTAAGTAAAAGTTTTTATTGCCAAGTGTTTTGGTCTGGTATTTTTTTCCGAGCGTCTGAAAATGGATTTCATTTAGCATCCCCTTTAATATGATGTCTTATCAATATGATACATAGGAAATTAAAGAAATAACAGTTAAAGCTCGAGTAATTTCATTCCGGTAGGAGACTCATTTGGAAAACTTTTCCTCCTCTGATTTTTTCTTTTTATTATTTGTGGATTAGGTATAATTAAATTGTAGGTGACAGGAAGTTACCTTGTGGTAGACAGGACGTCTAAAAAGAAGGGAGCCAATGCAGGAGGCTCCCTTTCTTTTTTCTCCCCACTATTCAAACCCCATCTATTCATCCATACTAAGCAAATGTCATTACATACATTAAGTAGCGAAAGTTTTTTATCCATTTGTGATGAATTCAAGTTGGGAGATCTTCCCACGGAATCTTTTCATGCTAAGACAATAAACTTATCTAAACTTTCTAAAGAAAATCTTCCTGAAGCATTAGAAATATTAAAGCAAGTTGATAAAGATGCACTTTGTATAGTTAGTGATAAAATTTCTGCTATCTATGAACTTCATTGCAAAGTAAAAAATGTCTTTTTAAAAGGGCATAAAGTTTTTCTCTGCGGTTGTGGAGCAACGGGGCGTCTTTCTATTGCACTTGAAACTTTATACAGACAATTAACTTCTGCTGATAATGTGATTTCTTTCATGGCAGGTGGAGATGTCGCTTTAATTAAATCTATTGAAAGCTTTGAAGATAAGGTCTCCTATGGGGCGCGGCAGTTATTAGAGCTTGGCTTTCAAGATGGGGATATTCTTATTTCAACCACAGAAGGGGGAGAGACTCCATTTGTTATTGGGGCCACAGAAGAAGCCGCAAAAAATTCCCAAATAAAACCATATTTTCTCTATTGTAATCCGACTGAGATTTTGGCCAAGACTGCATTGAGATCGAAAAATGTCATTGATAATGAGAGCATTGTAAAAATTGAGCTTGCAACAGGTCCCATGGCCCTATCAGGTAGTACCCGCATGCAGGCCAGTACCGTTCTGATGTTAAGCGTGGGCCTTGCTCTATTATATAAGTATGAGTCTGAAAAAGAGCTAAGACAGAGATATCTTAAGATTTGTGATTACCTAGATTCTCTGGATTATAAATTTCTTATTCCTTTTATTGAAGAAGAGTCTCAATTATACCAAAAAGGGGAGTATCTCTTATATAAGACAGACTCCTCATTAGGAATTTCAGTTTTAACTGATACCACGGAGAGATCTCCCACTTTTAGCCTGAATCCCTTTGAAAATGATCTGGATAGTGAAATTAAACCAAGTCTGTCCTACCTATGCTTAGAAGATACAGACTCATGTGCCCAGGCCTGGAGTAAGATGCTGGGGCGACGTCCTAGGGTTCTTGATTGGCATGAATTTGAAGGAAAAATTGGACTTGAGAGAATTTATGGCTTTGATATAAGCTCCAAGGCAGAGAAGGCCAGAGCAGAAAGAATTAAAGGCAAGCAGAATATCTTTCATATCATGGTTGAAGAACAAACGATTAGTTGTAAGCTTAATCAGGCCAAGGGGTATTTTTCTTTTGAAGACCAAGGGCCTTTAGCAGTCCACTTAGGTATCAAGGTACTCTTTAACTCTCTTTCTACTTTAGTCATGGGAAGGCTTGGACGTTATGAGAATAATATTATGACTTGGGTAAGACCCAGTAATTATAAACTCATTGATCGAAGTGCACGTTATACAATGCAGCTTTTAAAAAATAGAGGTATTACGAAACCTTATGAAGAAATAATTGAAGAGTTATTCAAAACAATAGATAAGATGAGCGCCGACCAATCAGTCGTCATAGAAACAGTTAAGAGATTATCTTAGCTATCTTTTGAGCTATCATCTTTTTCATCCATTCCTTTTTTAAATTCACCGAGCGAGCGTCCCATGGCCTTACCTAAGCCAGGAAGCCTTTTGGCCCCAAAAAGAAGAAAGATAATAGCAGCAAGAATAAGTAATTCGCCGAAGCCTAAACCAAACATGCTTGCGAGCATAACGCGTTTTACTTATAATTGCTATGGGTATGTTTAAATGAGGTTCCTATGAAATCAATTATTTATTTTATCTTGCTAAGCATTGTTTCGTCTTTTGCCGTAGAACTGGTTAACTGGGAGAGTCCTGATGGAATGGAGAGGTTTGGCCGTTCAGAATATAAAACGGATTTTTTTAAGCTGGCCAATAATTTTGAGTCTCAATCAAACAAAATATTCTGTGGACCAACTAGTGCGGTGATAGTGCTCAATGCTTTGCGAGAAAAGAATCAAATTAAAATTGCCGAAGATAAAAGTCTTCTAAGCAAATCAGAGATGAAAAACTTGCCAAAGGAATTCAACCCTTTTTTTAAAAGATATACACAAAAAAATGTCTTCAGCATCGGAAAGGCCAAGTCTAAAGAAGCCGTTTTGGGGCGACCTATAAAAGGCAAGCAAGACTTTGGTTTTCAGTTGCGCCAGTTTAATGATCTACTTAAGGCCCATAAGCTCAAGACCATGATGTATATAGTGAGTGATAAGGTAAGCCTTAAACTCATGCAAACAAAGATTAATGAAAATCTAAAAAATAAAAATGATTATGTCTTAGTGAATTATGCTCGTAAGAGTTTGGGGCAAGAAGGTGGAGGACATATTTCACCCATCGGTGCTTATGATGAGAAGTCAGATTCCTACCTTGTAATGGACGTTAATCCTAATAAGGCCCCATGGGTTTGGGTTAAGGCCCAAGATCTCTATAATGCTATGAATACTTTTGATACAATTGAAAATCGTGGTTTTATTCTTATTTCAGATTCCTAGATTATTTTTGAAGAGAGTCGTTAAGGTTTTTGATTTCTACGTCTTTTTTTGCTTCACTTACTGGTGAGTTTTGATTGGAGCTTGACCTATGCTTATCGTTAAATAACTGTCTTTTTCTGTCTGAAATACGCCATTTCAAACCGAACAGCATAAACAATGGCCGTAATCGCTCGAATTTGCTAAATTTAGCTCACTTATGCACACAGGATTTACCAAGACTAAAGTTGTTATTGCTCAATTGGGCTCCCCCAAAACCCCGCATCCCAAAGATGTGAGGACTTACCTGAAGGAATTTTTAGGTGATCCGCGAGTCGTTGATATCAACCCATTATTATGGAAGATTATTTTACATCTTTTCGTTCTGCCTTTTCGCCCAAAAAAATCAGGGGAGAAATACGGCCGGATTTGGAATAAAGAAACTAAGAGCTTTCCTTTAATTGATAATACGATTGATTTCACCAATGCTTTGCGTCCCCATGTGGATCAAAATATTGAGCTTAATCATTGCTTTCTTTTATCGCCTCCAAGAGTTCCAGATATTTTAGATGCTTGGGAGGAAGAGGATATTACAGAACGCGCGCAAAGGGTGCTGGTTATTCCTCAGTTTCCACAATACTCAGAAAGCACTATCGCATCCGTTTATGACGGGATTGGAAAATCATTAGAAGGAAGAGTGAATATTCCTTCGGTCACAGTTTTAAATAGTTTTCACCGCTCACATGCGTTTATTGATAATAGTGTCAGGCTTATTAACGATCATATTAAAGATAAAAACTTAGATGAACTGCTTATCTCTTTTCATGGCATTCCTCTAAGACGTGTTCTTGAGAAAAAAGACGTCTATTACCAGCATTGCTTTGAAACGTTTAAACTGATTGAAGCGGGAGTTAATTTACCTAAAGAGAAAATGCATTTTGTTTTCCAATCACGCTTTGGAAGTGAGCAGTGGTTAGGGCCTGATTGCGAAGATTATGCGGTGGAACTTGCTCAGACTGGTAAAACAAAGATTGGTGTTTATTGCCCTAGCTTTACAGTGGACTGCCTTGAGACCACAGATGAGATTGGATATGAGCTAAGAGAAGCTGTGGAAGAAGTCGGTGGAGAGGTTCTCCATATCCCATGCTTGAATGCAGATAAAAAATGGGCGCAGGATTTTGCCAAGCTTGTTAATGCTCATGTTAATCTAGGCTCAGCTGAAATCGAAAAACAGTATTATCAAATAAATGAAAAGGAAATCATGCAAGACCTACCAGAGCAAGTGCCAGAGAGCATCCCACTATCACCAGTTGCTAAAAAGACAGTGAAGATTATTTTCCTGACAATCTTTTTAGATATTGTGGGATTTTCTATTATCTTCCCCATGTTTCCAAAATTGGCCAAATATTACTTACTCAATGATGCCGATAATTATTTCTTAAGCGCCATCATGGGTGGAATTGAAGTTGTCACTCAAATGGGTGGGCAGATTGGCATGAGCCCAATTGTTTTATTTGGAGGAGCACTAGGTGCTCTTTATTCATTACTGCAATTTATTGCAGCTCCTCTTTGGGGCGGGCTCTCAGATAGAATAGGAAGAAAGCCAGTTTTGGTTGTTTCCATGTTTGGAATGTTTCTAAGCTATATTGTTTGGTTTTTTGCAGGAGGTTTCACTACTCTTATTATTGGACGCTTTATTGGTGGCCTGATGGGAGGAAGTATTTCAACCGCGTCCGCAGTCGTGGCAGATGTGACAGAGCAAAAGAACCGCTCAAAAGGCATGGCCTTTGTAGGGATTGCTTTTGCTCTGGGTTTTATTTTGGGCCCTGCTATGGGAGGAGCTCTCACTCAAA
This sequence comes from uncultured Bacteriovoracaceae bacterium, assembly GCA_964353025.1. Taxonomy (GTDB): domain Bacteria; phylum Bdellovibrionota; class Bacteriovoracia; order Bacteriovoracales; family Bacteriovoracaceae; genus CALFYV01. Next base: position 206 of record CAYGUN010000120.1, on the reverse strand, counting down.
TTAATTTATTAGACTATTATCCACAGTGGGAGAGTTTGGGAGTGAACCCTTTCTCAATTCCCGCTGGACTGGCAGCAGTCTTAACACTGTTTAATTTGTATAATCTTATTTTTAAATTTAAAGAAACTCTACCTGAGAGTAAAAGAGGGGAGTCAAGCACCACCAGAAGCTCAAACCCTTTAAAACTTTTTAAACCACTACCAGTC
>CAYGUN010000119.1:0-8091 GCA_964353025.1 uncultured Bacteriovoracaceae bacterium | reverse complement strand
AAAATATGATAGATATATTGCAGTTGCTTAAAATTTTTAAAAAGCTCTTCGGTTAAAAAAAGTTGAGGCTGTCTTTCAATCAGTAGGTATGTTTCCTCTAGGTCTGAGATAAATTTTAAAAGCTCTATTTCAAAGGCCCCACTCTTTCTAATTTCAGATAAACAAGTTTCAATATTCTCCTCGGTACAAACGATTTGTTTTTGAAATTTAGAAAATTCTTTTTCTAGTTGAATACTATCTTTTGAGATTTCATTAATAGATTTAATACAACCAACAGACAGGTAAGTGGGGCAACTTGTTTTTATATCCAAAAAGCTTTTAAAGATAGCTTCTAATGATTGATTAAGTGGGTAAGACTGAGCTATTTTGCCTTCAAAGAGTTTAAACAAAGTATCATAGTCTTGAATGATGTTTCGTGCCTGTGGCTTTACATATCTTCTGAAAGAATAGGAGCTGATTTTAGGGTCTTCTAGAAAATATCCAAAAGCACTACCTAGTATAAATAAAAGAAAAACTGATTTCATCCCTAAAACCTAATATGGAACTCAATTATGTATTTTGAATATCCATTTTTATATTATACCCATCAATCGTAAATTCATGAAAATGACTTCCAAGTCCAGATTTAGAAATATCTTCAGAGAGGGTTTCTTTCTTAATATAAGCTTGATGACTAGTGATAACCTCTTCCAGCTTACTATCACCTTCGTATTTAATCTTAATACGGTCAGCGACATTGAAATCAAGCTCTTTTCTGGTCTTTTGAATTCGGTTCACGATTTCTCGTGCCAGGCCTTCTGATATAAGTTCATCATTTAACTGACAATCAAGGTTAATGGTAATGAGTCTATTAGATACCGCATCAGTTCCTTCAAGTGGCTCTCTGTAAACCAAAAGATCTTCACCTTCTAGTTTAACTCCAGCGACAGTCACCGGGTTACCTGCTTCAAATTCTTCCAGCTCAGTGTGGCCTAGCTTCATAATGGGCCCACGAACTTTACCAAATTCTTTTCCAAGTCTTTTTCCTAAAACAGGGGAGTTTGGTTTGCAGTAAAGTTTAATAAATTTGTTCTCTTCTTGAGAGTACTCAATCTCTTTAATATTAAGCTCGGTGGTAATATATTCTTCAAGCTTTGAAATGTCTTTCAGTAGCTTTTCATCTTTGTGGATAACAGTCAGGGTACTTAGTGGTGTTTTTACTTTAATTTGCTTTTCATTTCTTTTTTGGCGACCCAGTAAGATAATTTGTTGCATTCTGCCTACTGCTGCTTCTAGGTTTTGATTTCTCTTATCACTATTGGTTGCAGGGTAACTGCATAAGTGAACTGATTCATTTTCATTTTCTCCAAATTTTTGCAGCTCTTTATAGATATAATCTGAAAGAAAAGGTGCAAATGGTGCCATTAATTTTGAAAGTGTAGTGAGTGCACTATAAAGGGTCGAGTAAGCCGAGCACTTATCTTTTGACAGGCCCTCATCCCAAAACCGTCTTCTATTAAGTCTAATATACCAATTGGTAAGTTCTTCAATAAATTCAAACAGAGCAGGAACCACATTATAAAGGTGGTAGGCATCCATCTCAGTATTAACTTGAGTGATAAGAGTTTCTTGGCGAGAGATAACCCATTGATCAAGTATATTCTCACCTTCAACAAAATTCTCTTTAGCACTCCATCCATCAACTTCAGCATAAGTTTGAAAAAATTTAAAGGAGTTGTACCACGGTAGGAGAGCTCGCCTGACCATATCTTTAACCCCATCATCAGTGAATTTAAGCTCTTCACCTTTAACAAGGCCTGAAGTAATGAGAAAGAGTCTTAGGGCATCAGCACCGTATTCTTCCATTAAGACATCTGGAGCGGTGTAGTTTCTTAGGCGCTTACTCATTTTCTTTCCATCAGCGGCCATGACCATACCGTTGACGATAACATTTTTAAAAGCGGGTTTTTCAAATAAGGCCGCAGATAAAACAGTAAGGGTGTAAAACCAACCTCTTGTTTGGTCGAGCCCTTCAGCAATAAATTCAGCTGGAAAACCTGCATTGAAAATTTCTTGATTTTCAAAAGGGTAATGCAGTTGAGCATAAGGCATTGAGCCAGATTCAAACCAGCAGTCTAGGACATCAGGAATTCTTTTATATTCACCTTCTTCACCAGCGACTTTGAAAGTAATTTCATCAGTATATTCTCGGTGAAGATCTTTAAGCTCCACTCCTGAGTATTTTTTTAATTCTTCAATAGAACCTACGCAAACATAGTTGCCTGAAGTTTCATTATGCCAGATAGGTAAGGGAGTTCCCCAAATTCTATTACGGCTAATGGCCCAATCACGTGCGCCTTCTAGCCATTTACCAAAACGTCCTTCTTTAATGTGAGAGGGAACCCAGTAGATTTCTTGATTGGCCTTAACTATTTTTTCTTTGATTTCTTCTACGGCCAAATACCACTGAGGCATTGCTCTATAGATGAGAGGCGTATCTGTTCTAGGACAAAAAGGGTAACTGTGAACCAACACATCTTGATGAAAAAGTTTATTTTCATCTTTAAGTTTTTTAATAATGGCCTTATCAGCATCCTTAACGAATTGCCCTTTAAAGTCAGTCACTTCACTAGTGAATTTGGCTTCAAGATCAATTGGACAGACAACGGCCTTCATTCCAGAGTTTTTTAAAACGCGATTATCATCCTCTCCAAAAGCTGGGGCCGCGTGAACAATTCCCGTACCATCACCAATGGTGACATAATCATCACTGTGAATAGTAAAAGCACCTTCTGACTCTAAGTCTTTGAAGTAATCAAAAAGTGGAGTATATTTTTTGCCAACAAGGTCTTTGCCTTTAATTGTTTCAAGTATCTCGAAATCACCTTGTTTTTTGTAAGCTTCAAGTCTGGCTTCGGCCATAATCAGAGTAATTCCTCTTTTGGCCTCTTTGACTTTCACATAATCAATATCTTCATTAACGATAAGACCTAAATTCGATGGTAGTGTCCAAGGAGTGGTGGTCCAAGCTGCAAGGAAAGTCTCTTCATCTTTAAGTTTAAACAAAATAGTGACAGCGGGATCTTGAACATCTTGGTAATTACTAGTGGCCTCAAAATTTGAAAGCGCAGTTTGTAAGGCCCAAGAGTAGGGAACAACTTTATTTCCTTTATAGATAAGTTTTTTATCCCAAATTTGTTTAAACACCCACCACACAGATTCCATAAAATCCGTATCCATGGTTTTGTAATCATTTTTAAAATCGACCCAACGGCCAAGGCGAGAGATGGTTTTTTCCCATTCTCCAACAAAGCGATCGACAATTCCGCGGCACTCATCGTTGTATTTTTTAACTCCATGTTTGGCCACAAAGTCTTGAGCTGACATTTCAAACTTTTTATCAATTTCTTGCTCGATAGGGAGCCCATGACAATCCCAACCAAATCTTCTGGAAACATAGAATCCTTTCATGGTGAAATAGCGAGGGACAATATCTTTAAGTGTTGAGGCCACAAGGTGTCCGTGATGGGGAAGTCCAGTTGCAAAAGGTGGCCCATCATAAAAAATATAGGGTTTAGAGCTTTTTGTTTTTTCTAAGGATTTCTCAAAAATCTTTTCTTTCTGCCAAAATTTGAGAATGCTTTTCTCGGTATCAACAAATGAGAATTGCTGCGAAGCGCCAGTTTCTTGTACCATATCCCATATACTCCTTATCAGAGCTCATAATTTAACAAATCTTTTGTTAAAATAATAGCTCCTAGAAACTAAAACCTCTTTGGCATAGAATATAAATATGAAGAATGTGCTTATATTTTTACTTGGCTTTCACTCGGTGGCCCTTTTTGCGCAGAAAGAGCTAAAAACTGAAACGAGTTTTCGGTTTAAAGGTCAAAACAAAAGCCTTTTCCCTTGGGATAAATTAGATCCTGTCCAGTTTCTTGATTTCAACCTCTGGGAGAACGAGCTTAGAAAAAAAGAGAAGACAAAGGATTGGAGCTCATACGTGCATGATAAGGCCCAAAATGAAAAGGTGGGGATTATCATGAAGTGCATTGGTTCTTGCAGGCTTTATCGAGGGATCGAGTATGTTGAAGGCCAATACCGCAGCTCCATCTTAGAAGGGGATATTGTTCATACCCAGAAAGATAGCCTTGCTTGGGTTCTCCTTATTGACGGAAGTCTGGTCAGGATATCGTCTCACACCAGTGTTTCATTTAATGAAGTTAATTTCTCCAAAGAGAGGCTTTTCTTTTACGTAAGACTTAACGAAGGCCATATTTACTGGAAGTCTTACGACAATAAACCACTTAAATATTCTAAACTTGCTGAAACTGATCCTGTGTTTTTACCACTGATGATTCCAGAGGCCAATGTTCAAAAATATGAAAGAGAGTATTACCAAAAATATAAAGAGGACAGGGAGCTTATTCTAAAAGCAAGGCTGGATAAAGAGTTTTATAACAAACTGATTTATAATGCTGCTAATACTATGCTTAAAGAAGAGTCCAAAGAGAAGATAGTGAGAAAAGAGACCAAAGTCTTATTTGTTTCTCCTGTGGCCACTTTAGAAATGAATAATCCGAGCTTTCATTTCTTGTATGTTTTAGGCGGAGAAGGGCACTTCTATCCAGAAGGTGATGTGAAAGAAACTCACCTACAATTAAGAGAGGATACTGCTAAAACAAAAAATAAATTAGAGGCCAATAATTGGTATGGCATTTCCTCTTTTGGAAGAGAGTATAAAAAAATAGAGCAAGACAATCGAATTCTTAATATGTTTAATTTATCAGTAAAAAGAATTCCTTCCATTATTTTAAGTCGTGAGATTCTCTTTAAAGGTTTCTTCCATTTCTTTGAAGAATTAAGCCAAGAAAAATTGGCCCAAGATTATGGTTATCGTTATTGGGATGATGAAGATATCACAAAACATGTGTCTTTTTTAAAGCATTATGCCCAGGAAGCAGAAGTGGGAAATCTTCGCTCTTTGAGAAAACTGCTGGCAGGGAATCCTGTTACTTTAGACGGAGTACCGACAAAAAGCCTACAAGACGTATATAATAATTTTGCCATAAGAAGGTACTATCAATCTCTATCAATGAGTAGAGAAGTTTCACATCCTTATGTGAAACACTACTCCTCAACTGAGTACTATTTATGGCTACTTCACTACGCGAGAAAAGATGACAAAGTATCACCTGTTTCTAGGCAGTAAAAGTCCAAGAAGAAAGGAGTTTTTTAATTATTTAGGGATTCCTTTTCTCCAGCTCAATTCATCAAAAGAAGAGAAATCTTCTGAGCAATCACCAATAAAGTTTGCGCAAGATATTGCAAATCAGAAGGCCGTTGATTTAAGAGAAGCTGTCTTAGATATATCTCAGAGTTTTAAGTTAAACCCTTTTCTGGTTACAACTGATACAATCGTAAGTCTGGAAGAGCGTATTTTAGGCAAACCAGTGGATAAAAAGCAGGCCCGAGAATATCTTATGTTGTTAGAGGATAAAACTCACCAAGTTTACTCTGCCGTGTGTTGCCTCTACGGTAGTAAACTTGAAAATAAGATTGAATTTGTAGATATTACAAATGTGACTTTTGGCACTTATGAGATGGGGTTATTAGAAAAATATATTGAGACTGAGGATTCATTAGATAAAGCTGGAGGATACGGAGCGCAAGGAATGGCACAGCTTTTTATAAAAAATATTGAGGGCAGTTATAGCAATGTAATCGGATTTCCTGTCAACCAATTTATTGGCCATTTACAAAAGGAATTTTCTTCATTTAAATCAATGGAGAGTCTCTTTATCAATAATAAGTGGGTAGAAGAATGTTCCTAGTTTTACTAAGCCTCGTTTTTAATAGCTATGCTCAGCCAGAGATTGCAGAAGAGCTATTACCAGAGAAAAAAATAGAAGATATTCGTTCTTTGAGAGAAGAGCTACTTACTTCTATGAAATCAAGCAAAGTTGATAAAGAAAACCTTGATAAATATGTTGATGATATTGAAATTTTTAGAAATAAATCCTCTAAATACACAGAACTTAAAAACCGCGAGTGCAAAGGTGAATTCTCCTCCATTGTTATAAATGAAGATGGTGTGCAGAAACTTAAAAAGAAAGAACTAACAAATGAAGAGAAAGAGGCTTGCTACCAGCAGCTTAAGAATTTTCATATGACCTTTACTAATCTTGTCTTTAAGCTTCGTAAAGAATATCTGGGGCAAATTCATAAGTCCCAAATCGAATCACTAGAGACAACTAGACTTAATGCCATAGCAAAGCTAGAGCAAAAATTTAAAACAAAATCTCGTGACAGCTCTAAAGCTCGCCGAAAGAATCGTTAGCTGTCAGATTTCTCTTTCTTGCACTAAGAAGAGTTCTCTTTGGTCTTAAGCTTTTAATTCTTTTTACAGATTTTGTAGGCCTAACGCTCATACTACGAGTGGTAGAAGAAGGTCTTAGAAGCTTCTTATCTAGCGACTGAGTAGCGTCAATGTCTAAATTGGTAATACGTAGTTTCATAAACAATTCCATCTTGAAATGATCTCTGACTTCTCCAAAAAATCAGGTATTTCAACTGGTTAGCTTACTCTACTACTGGTCTCTTGAAAGAAGCCAATGATTGAATAATCTCAATAATGACTCCTTGAAAGGTTAAAATGTTACATAGCTACTCGGAAAAATAAGATAAAATCTTAGACCTTTCACAACGTGTCCAGTCTAGCATAAAACCGTGAAATTCTCACTAGTTATCTTTTTCTTACACAGAGGCAAACTTGGCTTGCTAACGTATTGAAAACTCATTAGAATGAGGGATAATTTAGGAAGTTTTCATGATTATATCAATACGTCTGATTTCAGTCTGTCTGCTATTGCTTGTCATCCAATCTTGTTCGGTAACAAGGACAGTGGCCTTGAATACAACTGCTAAACTGATTAGAAATGGAGCTGCGGGACTAGATACTGAGCATAGTTGGGATAGTTTTAAAGAATCGGCTCCAGGGACTCTCAAAACGGTTGAAGGTTTTCTTTATAATGCTCCTGAAAATCCAGACTTACTTACGATTGTGATTAAAGGGTACGCAGGCTTTGGATTTGCTGTCCACGAAAGTCTTTATATCAATGATAAACTTAAAGATTTGGATTATTCACAAAATAAAAGCAATGCTATTGATGCTTACACCCGCTCCGTTCACTATGGCTGGCATTATTTGGCCTCCAAGGGAATTAAATCTCAGACTTTAATCGATCACTCATTAAACCCAATTTTTATTAAAGATTTATTGGAAAGTGAATTATCAACTGATGATACAGAAGCCGTATTCTATACGGCCCAAGCATGGGCAGGAATCATTAACTTGCAAAGAACCAACTTAGCACTGGTTGCCCAAATGCCAATTGTTAAGGCCATGTTCGATTGGTCTTGTGAGAAGAATCCAACGATTCAATATGGGGCCTGTTCAATGTTCTATGGGCTTTACGAATTAAGTCGTCCCAAAATTTTGGGTGGAAATCCGGCGAAAGGAAAACAAATCTTACAAAATTATGCCAAAGAGAATCCCTATAATATGTTGGCAAAAGTCACTTATCTTGAATACGTTATTGTGAACGCAGGAATGGAAAAAGAATATAAAAGTTATAAGGGAAAATTAAAGAGGGATTTTAATACGTTTAAAAAATTAAGAAATTTAGGCGAAATAGAAGAATCTAATCCTTTTTTAAAACATCCAGAATTAAACTTGGTTAATGCTATCGCTCTTAAAAGATTTGAAATGATAACGAAAAATGAAAAAGAACTATTTTAAGGATAAATGATGAAACTACTACTGACACTACTTTTACTTATTAGCTCAAACTCATTCGCAAAAAAATATAAACTCGCGGTTCTTGCACCTGAAGGAACTGCTTGGGCAAATTCATTAAAAAAAATGTCAAAAGAAATTAAGCAAGTCACCAATGGTGAGGTGAATTTTAAAGTTTATTATGGTGGTGTCGCTGGTGATGAGTCAGATGTTCTCCGAAAAATTAGAGTCGGACAACTACACGGTGGCTTCTTTACAGGAAAGACCTTAGGGGAAATCTACCAAGATGTAAGAGTAGTGGAAGTGCCTTTTAC
>CAYGUN010000118.1:3280-8140 GCA_964353025.1 uncultured Bacteriovoracaceae bacterium | reverse complement strand
TAAGCGCCTAGTTGGCTTGATGAAAGATTCAGGTAGCACAGAAAATAGAGTTATTGGCTATACCGATGCTGAGCCCGTAATAGGTGCTCTAGCCAAAAAGGTTGATAGTGAAATTTTTAAAAATGGTGTTCCACAAATAACACTATCTGAAATTAATTTACTACCGGCTTCAACAACGAAAGATATACTGCAAGAGTATCTTCAAAATCCCAAAAATAGAGATGACAAAGGAAATTTAAAACCTCTTGAACTTACTAACAAGAATTATCTTGTGAATATATTAAGAAATTATCAATTTTCAAAAGATAGGGCCCTAAACTTTGCTCAGATGTTTGATCTTAATAAAAATGGGATAAGAGGTGTTGCATCAGGTGAAATGATAAAGTATAAGACAGAGCATCCCAATGAAACATTAAAACTAGAATGTCAAGATAGACGAGGAGCTGAGATTCGTTTTGGATTTCAAGATCAAGCGGAGCCACCTGAAATTTCCTATAATGGTGAATATATACCAAGTTTTAAAACTTCTTCTGATAAAGTGCAAAGTGAGATGCATCTTGCTGGTGCATTAAGCATGTTTAGAAAAATGAAAGAAACAGAATTTAAACATCCAACTAACGACCCTGTTTACGACAAATACTTCACGAACGTAAAAGCTGATCAAGAAAGATTTAAAAATGTTTTAGAAGGCGACTGTGCAAATGATCCTTATTCCGTTGATTCAGCTAGAAGGCTATACTGGTCAATGCAAAATGAATTAAACAAACTTGCAGATTTTTCTAGCAAATCATCTAATGAGATGAAACGAAGAGCAGACACCTTAACAGAAGCTATTAATAGTGGGAGTTTTCAAAAAATAAAAGATGATCCATTTTTAAACCGAGTATTTGAAGAAGCAAGGAACCATCCGATGTACTCACCTAATGCTAATACAGGTGATATGGTAAATCCCTATACAAGCTGTGCAATGGATAATGATTGTCAGAAACTAAAACAGTGGAGAAAAGATTTTAGTGATGAGGATTTAAAGACTTTTGCGGCCATGGTCTTAACCACAAGAACGGCAGTTGTAGGAAGACCTTCTTATAACAAGAGGAGTGATAACTCATATTATAAAGATATAACCTTCTATGAAATGGGTAAAATTTATCCTAAAAAAATCAGTAGTGCAAAAGGCAAAGCCGGGTCTGAGTTTAATAAAATTAATCAAAAAATAAACAAAACTGGCAAAATGATTTCTCGCTACCCTAACTCCCCTTCAACGATGAGAAGAGACATATACGGAGATATTGTCTCTCACAATAACCCTCCTCCTACATCTGTCTTTAATTGTTTGGATAATTCTGAAGCAATGGCCGAATATATAAAGAATTTACCACCAGATAATGAAAACCTCATCGACTTTTTAAATATTGGACAAGAAATAAAAATGGAGCAATCAACTATTAAAGAAGTTGAGTATCTCGATCTTGAAGCTAATCGTGTTATAGAACTCTCTAAAGAAAGAAACATGAACGCAACAATGAATGGGAAGCGTATTATTGATGATTATAGAAAAAAGGAACAAGGCTGGATTTGTGAGAAATGTGGAAGTGGAATCCATGTTCATGATAATGGTGGGGTTCATTTTATTACAAGAGATAAAGATCCAAATTCTTTCAAGTCTACTAATCTATCAAAAAATTCTATTGAAGCTGCTTCTTCAAACCCCACATCAATGGGGGCCTTATTGAAATTACCTACTTATGTTGTCAATAACTGTAAAGTTGATAACGATAAATGTGGGTGTTTAAAAGGGCTGAATGGACAACAATTAAAAGAAAAACTCGCCTCTAAGGGTACAGAAAAAGTAAATAGAATTGTTAAAGATGGTGACAGTTATAAACTCAATACTGAGCCAACACTTATTAAAAATAATAATGCATGTGTATTTGTTCCTCCTGTTCCACACTCTTGTACTTTAAGACCAGATGGAGAATCTAGTTCACAAAACCATTTAGAGAAAGTAAGCGGTGAGCTCTATTGTAAGTTACGGGATAATATAAAAAAGCTTCCTGACGTCCAAGCAAGTAATGTAATAGATAACGAAGAACATGAACGGCGATGTAAGGATATTGCAAATTTCCCTAAACCTGAAAGAATGTGCTATCCAGTTCTTCGAACCCCAAACGATGAAGACTCATTAGGCAAACCAGATTCAAGCGGTAGTATAGAGAAATAAAAAAAGCCCCTTCAAAAGCTTACTTTTACCCACATCTTTTGATGTGGGTAAAAGTAAGCTCATTTGAGGGGCTTTTTTATTAAAAATTTTAATTTATCTAGCAACACCAATGGCCCTTGTTTCACGAATAACATTAACTTTAATGCTTCCGGGATAAGAGAGTTCTGATTCAATCTTTTTCGCAATATCACGAGAAAGAACAACAGTTTGCTCATCACTAACTTTTTCATTTTCAACAATAACTCTAATTTCACGACCTGCTGAAATAGCATAGCTTCTTGAAACACCTTCAAAACTATTAACGATAGCTTCAATATCTGAAAGTCTTGAAACATATGATTCTTTAAGCGCTTTTCTAATTCCTGGACGGCCCCCAGACATAGCATCTGCTGCCATTACCAGGTGGGCAAGTACCGATTCTGGTTTCACATCTTCATGGTGAGCACGAACAGCGTGGACAATATCTGGAGCTTCTCCAAATTTCTTAATAAAGTCTGCTCCCACAACCGCATGGGATCCTTCAGCCGAAGCATCCATGACTTTACCAACGTCATGTAAAAGCCCTGCACGTCTAGCTTGCTTAACATTTAAGCCAAGCTCAGCGGCCATCGCTCCACAAAGGAAAGCTACTTCTAGTGAGTGTTGGTATTGATTTTGTGTATATGATGTTCTCCAGTTAAGAGCACCTATTAGCTTTAAAACTTCTGGATGAATTCCATGAACTCCAATCTCCATTTGTGCCTTCTCTCCAAGTTCTCTCAGAGTGCTTTCAAATTCTGATTTAGATTTTTCATAAAATTCTTCAATCTTAGCAGGGTGAATTCTTCCGTCAGCAATAAGTCTTTCAAGAGACATTTTGGCAATTTGTTTTCTTACAACATTGAAAGATGAAATAACAACTAATCCCGGTGTGTCATCGATAACAAGGTCAACTCCACAAATTTGCTCAAAAGCACGAATGTTACGGCCTTCACGACCAATAATTCGACCTTTAATCTCATCCCCTGGGAGCTCTACAGAGCTAATTGTTTGTTCAGCAACATACTCTCCAGCAAATCTTTGACAAGCAATTCCCACAATTCTTTTGGCCCTCTTCTCTGCTTCTTCTTCGGCCTCTTCTTCAATGCGAGCAATTCTCTTGGCCGCATCAACTTTAGCTTCTTCCGTATATTGATTCATAAGCTCTTCTTTAGCTTGCTCTTTTGTCATGCTAGCAACTTCAGAAAGTTTAACGGCTATCTCTTCTTGACGAATTTTGTATTTTTCAATTTCTTGATCAACTTTTCTCATACGAGCAGTAATCGCTTCTTCTTTTTCACCAAGACGCTTAATTTCTTGCTCTTTTTGCTCAATCTTAGCATCTAATGCCACTTCTTTTTTAGTAAGCCCTCTCTCCTGCTCTGAGAGTTTTTTATGTCTTTTATTGTATTCTTCTTCAAGCTCTAACCTATCTTCTTTGATAATTTGCTTAGCTTCATACTTAGCTTGCTTCTTTATATCCTGAGCTTCGTTTTTCGCATTTCTAATTATCTGCTGACCTTGCTCTTCCAGTTGTTTTTTAGCAAGACTTCCTTTTAAGAAAAAACCTACTAAAGACCCAACTATAAGAAAAAGAACTGATGCTAATATTACTTCTGTGCCCATTTCTTATCCCCTTTTATATATCTTTTGTTCCGTTATTATATAATCCATTAAGCAATCATGATCATCTGTAACAAGATGGTCCTTCAATTGCATTTCAAAACAAACTGCAATTTTGAGAGCCTGAGAATTGGCCAGATAGCGATCATAATATCCAGCCCCTCTTCCAAGTCTTTCTCCCTTTTTTGTAAAAAGAAGACCTGGCACAATAAGTACGTCCAAATTATCCTCAACCTCTCTAGCGTTCTCATCAGGAATAGTAATTCCCCAATCAGAGCTTAATTCATCCAGCATGGCCTTACAGAAAATCATCGTTTTATCTTCTGTGTTAATTTTTGGAAAAAACAGTTGAGCATTTTCAATCTGCCATTCCAAATGCCATAAAACCTCTTTTTGAATGGGATTATAAGATCCAATTCGAAGAGATTCAGATTGAGTTTTTTCAGATTGAATTTTGTTTAGGAGCTGAGAGAGTGCTTTCGATATTTCTCTACTTTTATATTCTCTATCTTGTTTAGATAAAAAACTTAAAATATCTTTCGCGTGATTTCGCAACTGTTTCTTTTCTTCCACATCCTACCTATTGCTAGGAATTGGATTAAACTGTTGCCCTTGAAACTTGTTCTACTAGTTCTAATGCATCTGAAACAGAGTTCTCTAATTTATTGAGATTATCTTTATATTCTGTTTCTATCGCTATTTTCTCAGAAGCTAGTTTAAGCGCTACCAGAACTGCTATCTCTGCGTCTGATCTATTGGGAGCGCTTGCTCTAATAACTTGAGCTTCTTTGTTTACAAGTTCAATCACCTTGGTGGGGCTTAATCCACCATCTACAACAGGGTTAAATTTAACCCGGCATCCTAAAACTTCAAATTCGTATTCTGAAGACGTACTCATCTTTTTAACATTACGCCACAATGGGATCTTAGTCAATCAAATCCACTGTTTAGATATCAGTCTAAACAGCTGAATCCATCCCTAATAAGGCCTTAAGATA
>CAYGUN010000118.1:0-3180 GCA_964353025.1 uncultured Bacteriovoracaceae bacterium | reverse complement strand
CTGTTTAGATATCAGTCTAAACAGCTGAATCCATCCCTAATAAGGCCTTAAGATAATTGTCCGATTCGAAATTATCAAGGTCTTCAACAGACTCCCCCACTCCGATGTAAGTAATGGGAACTTGTAGTTTAGACGTAAGCGTTACAGCATTTCCTGCTTTAGAAGAGCCATCACATTTTGTAAAAACAAGGCCAGTAAGTCCTAGTGCTGCATGAAATTCTTCTGCTTGGCGCAAAGCATTTTGTCCAGTGATAGCATCAATAACCAGAAGAACTTCATGAGGGGCTTTATCATCTAGTTTTGAAAGAACTCTTTTGGATTTTTTAAGCTCTTCCATTAAATTTGCTGCCGTATGTAATCGCCCAGCAGTATCGAGTAGGCAGTAATCAGCTTTAAGGCTTTGGGCCTTAGCAAGTGTATCATAGGCCACGCCACTAGGGTCATTTCCTTCGTTCGCTCGTATCATCTCCACTTGCGCTCTATCGCACCACACTTGAAGTTGATCGACGGCAGCTGCTCTAAATGTATCACAAGCACCAACAACAACTTTAGCACCTTGTCCTTTAAGTTTTGTAGCAAGTTTTCCTATTGTCGTTGTTTTACCAGCTCCATTGACTCCAACAATCATAATAACTTTCAAACCTGAATTCGGAGTAAATTTTAACATACTTGGAGATACATTTTTTTGAACAACGTCGAGCTTTTCTTTTAAAAATTTAAAAAGGAAATTTTTAAGAGAAGCTGAATCAACTTTCTCGCTTTTTGAAATGGCCCTAAGGGATTCAATCAGCTCATCCACCAAAACAGCCCCCATATCAGAGCTATAAAGAATCTCTTCAACCTCTTCAATGTTTCCATCTGATAAACCATCAGATGAAATTAAGCTTGAGAGTTTTCCCCATACTTCACTTCTTGATTTCTCGAGACCCTTTGAGAGTCTTTCTGACCAGCTTGCTTTAGGTGGGACTATCTTTTTTTTTGAACTGCCTTCTGTTTGAAGTAGTTTTGGCTTAGGAGCTTCGGTTAAAAAAGCTAAAAGTAGGTTCATCACACTAAGAAGTAAAATAAACCCGGTTGCTATCAATGCCCAAAGTTCTCCGTTATTCATCTATAATCCTTTTACTGTTAGTCTCAAAAAATTCCAAACCATCCGGGCCGTTGCTCCCCAAATAAGACGTTGAATTTTGCTATTTTTTTTAGCTAAATAAATATCACCATTAACTGGAAGGAACAAGAGAGGGCCATTCGAAAACTGAGAGTAGCGCCAAGCATACCTCCAATTGGCTTCATTAGCTAATTCTTTCATGGGAACAATAAATGCATCATCCCATTCTCCGTTGGATTTAATCTCTTTAATAAAAGTGGTCTTATCTTGAGCATAATAGGCCACAACCGGAATAACCTGCTGGTTAAAAGATGTATAAACGGGAGGAGTAAGCCCTAGTATTTCCAATTTGCTCATATCAAGAGACGTTTCCTCTTCGAACTCTCGCAGTGCTGCTTCGATAACAGTTTCATCATCTTTTTTATGTCCCCCAATAAAAGCAATATGCCCTTTATGGGATGGCATGGTTTCACTTCTTTGTATGAAAAGCAGCCCATCATCAACGATCAAGCACAAGGTGACCCCAGTACATTCATTCTCATCTAAGGTATAGCCCCCAAACTCAAGAGAAACTTCATCCATTCTGTGCTCTTCTTGCACCTGCACTAGAAGTTTTTTGAGTTTATTGATATCAATTTTCATATGCGACTACGATATCAATTTGAGTTTATTCAGGCCATAAGAGACTTTTTTAGAAAAGAGGACTTTATGGATATTTTAACCCCTCCAATGGTTCAAAACCCAGGGATGGAGACTCATATTCATCCTTTCCAAGTTTATTCCACTCATAAAAATGAGTTGCAAAAGCTCTACCTCCATACATCTCCTGAGTTTGCCATGAAAAAACTGCTCTCACTTAAAGATGAGAAGCTTCATAATATTTTTCAAATTTCCTATTGCTTTAGAGATGAACCAAAGTCTCCTGAGCACAGACCCCAGTTTCTTATGCTGGAGTGGTATAGGAAAAGTGCTCGCTATGAAGCAATTATGCAAGACTGTGAAAAGCTTATTATTTATCTTCAAGAGAGCTTAAAAAACTTTCCTCTTAAAAAGAAACTTCCGCAAGCAAACTATCTTACGATTGCAGAAGTTTTTGAAGAGTTCTGCGGTTTTAATATCCTTGATTTTTCAAATAAAGCTGAACTCAAAGAAAAAATTAAAACTGACTTTAAAGACGTCCCATTACCTGAAGCAGATATTTCATGGGAGGATTACTATTTTTTAATTTTCTTAAACAAAATAGAACCTCAACTTAAAAAAATTCCTTTTCTTATTCTTTATGAGTACCCTGCCCAATTAGCTGCTTTATCAACTATAAAGAAAGATGACCCGCGAGTATGTGAACGATTCGAAATCTACTTAAGAGGGGTCGAGATTGGAAACTGCTTTAATGAACTTACAAATTTTAGGGAACAAAAAGAAAGATTCGACCTGCAAAATAAACAAAAAAATGAGCTTTACGGATACATACTTCCAGAGCCAACACAATTCTATGATACGCTTCAAAGAGGCTTCCCATTTTCAGCGGGGATTGCAGTTGGAGTAGAAAGACTTATAAAGTCGTTGACTTACATCAACTGCACCTTCTTTAATGATATGTAAATATTACTCACTATCCACTAAGCGCACCCAACCTAATTGCTCGCGATTGAGTGCAAGCAAACAATGCTCGTGAAAACAATCCCTTAGTATCGTGTCTACGGTTAAATCTGTGAACCCAAGGTAACCACTTTGAATTAAGGATATGATCATTACAAGTATTCATCGTTTTAATATTTAAATCAGGGTCATTATGAATATAGTCCTTGGCACCATCTGAATGAATTTCACTAATGGGTTTAACTGAAGTTTTTAAAAAGGCCTCAACATTCTTTGCTCTCTCTTTATCAATTATAATTTTTGCAAAGCCAGCACCGTTTTTGTCTTTACCTTTTTCATCTCGACTGGATAACGCAAAGAAATGTAATTATTACAAAAGACAATTGACACAAAGAATCATCAATCATACAAAAGGAAAGCTAAAAGGCAGAATTGTAATATGATCAGGGATATAAAATGAAAAAAATGCTTTTATT
>CAYGUN010000117.1:0-8196 GCA_964353025.1 uncultured Bacteriovoracaceae bacterium | reverse complement strand
TAATACAAGAGATTTTGAATTTAATGGCAGAGTTTTTAAAGGACTTAAGCAAGCCGATGTTGATGAGGTTATTGTGGGACAATTTCCAAGACTTGCCAAAAGCTTGGGTTATTTATTTGCAGGAGACGGCGGTTCGGGGATGCTTAAAACGGCATTAGTCATGATTGCGTCTCGTTATATGGGACAAATTTTCTCTTACTATGGTGGGAAAATTTCTCTGGCCAAGGCCAAAGGTATTGTCCCTTATAAGGCCTATGAATTAATTGAAAACTTAGGTGATAAATGGTTAGTTCGCTTTATCGATGGCTCATATCAACATGTAACAAAAGGGCGTGAACTAGCTATTTTATCTGCAACTAAATCAGGTGAAATTGTTGCCCTTAATTTTAAAGCAGATGGAAGCTATGAGCAAAAAGATGCCATTGATTTTATCTCTAATGATGTCGTGAATGCAAAAAAGAATTTTAAAATTATTGAGCAACTTAAAGAAGCCGATTCAACTATTGCTCCTCAAACTTTTAAATTTAAGGTCAATCTAATGAAAACAGAGCTTTCTTTAGTTGCAAAGCAGATGAAAAAAAGTCTTGCTAATGCCGTTGTGATAAAGAAGCCTGAGTTAAATATAGTGAACCTTTTGCCTCCATCACAATTCTGTAATAAACATTTTCAAGTTCAAAAATCACTTAAAACCGGTAGTAAGTTTTAGTCCTGATATTTAACCATAATATAGCCAAGAGAATCACTTTTTGCCACAGAAATAAGTTTCGTGAACATGGAAGGTATCATCATCCTATTTGTCACAATAGTATTATCGATAAAATCAAAAAAATCATTGGTAATAATACGGTTATGACTATCAAGAATGCAAAGTGGTTGTGCATTATCTTGGTAGTAGCCAAGAGCTGTCCCTGGTAGGACTTCTTTAAAATTGAGTTCATCAAACTCTTTTAATAGAGAATAGTCATTAGTAGAATTTTTATCAAAGTCAAAATCAAGAGAGCATTTCAAAGGAAGCTTTATTCGGGCCATACTATAATAAACTTTGTAGTCCTTTTTTGAAGAGCTGAACCCCCAATCATAATCATAGAAAATTTTATCTAAAAACTGATTAACGTATTCAATCCCTTTTTCTTCTCCTGGTAGCCCACACTCAAGAGTTAAGGAAGGACAAATCTTGGCAAAGGCATTTGAAAATACTTCATGGGGTTGTGTAAAATAAATAATCGTGTCATTAAAAAGATAAGCAAGCTCCAGGAACGCATGGTCTATGCGATTTACACAAGCATAGTAAGGATTTTTTCCCGTATTATTATGGATATCAATACTTGCAATAATATTGCTCTTCTTCGCAAACTCAAAAACCTCTCGTGCCATAACACAAGCTTCACTATTACCACTGTCCCAAATGCGGTTGTAGTCCTCTTGCTCATCGAGGTGTCTTACTCCAGCAACCGCTGCTTGAATATTTCCAATGAAAAGAATTAATGTCCGAGGTAGATTGGTGTGATTTTTTTTTAGGAATCTCTGTAGGGCCAAAAAACCTGTTGTTTCATTACCATGCAGAAGAGTGGAAATAAATAATGGTTTTTCATTATTCTCCCCCTCTAATGTAATTAGAGTTGGACCCTTAAAAATTTTATTTAATTCATTAATTTTTATTTCAAAGAAATTTTCAGGCAATTTATCAAGATAGCTAAGTTTCAACTAAACCTTCCAAGTGTGTACGGGTAAATCTGCATTTTGATTCTGATAATAGCTATCTAACAGTTTTTCAAAGTTTAGGCCATTGTTGTGCACAAATTGTCTTTGCCAGGAAGTCCCGTTTTGGCCACTGGTTATCCGTGGTTCAATAATATCATCAATAAAATGCTTTATATCTTTTTTATGAATGCCTATTTGAGCAAGACTCTCTTTAACAGGTCCCAGCAGTTCTTGCTTAATTAAATCCTTTATCTTCCATACTTTTCCATCAATCCACTTAATATTGCCTTCAAGGCCTTTTTGGCAAGCTTCGTAAAAATTATTTCTGGCCTGATAAAAATAAAGGGACTCCTCCGGTGGTTTTTCCAGATTGGCCAGATAGTAAATAAGGCCATGATAAAAAACCATATTAGCGATAATATCTTGAGATGAAGGGCCTGATGAAGGAGCTCTATGTTCAATACGAATATGAGGAATATTATTTTCATTAAAACCAATCAATGGCCTATTCCAACGCCAAATAGTTCCATTATGAAGTCTTAGGTGAGAAAGCTCACTTGGTTCATTATCAAATTTATCTGGAAGAATAACTGGATAGCCTTGAAGATTTTCAAGAAACATTTCAAATACACTCTTTCTCACATAGCTATTACCAAGAGAGACACGAGAGGCAATAGTGCCATCTTGATTGCGAAAGCTACCTAGATTAATGGCCTGTTCAAAAATGGCCACACGGCTTTCATCCCATAAACATTTACTATACAAATAAGGAGAATTGGCCGACACTGCAATCATAAGTGGTGAGAGTATAGTTGAGGCATTAAAAAATCTTTTTGCTCTACTCATAGGAACTTGTAAGTGAATCTGCATAGATGTGGCCGCAGCTTCTAACATCACGTCATAATGAATCACTCTCAATGATTCCTTACCCTGAATTTCTAAAATAACGGGGAGGTTTTGTCTTAAATTTAAAATCCTTTCATTCAAAGCAAAATAGCGTTTATTAGGATACATATTGTCTAATGTGAGTGTTTTTTGCTCTACTGAAGGAAGACTACCAATAGTAAATGTTTTGAGACCCATTTTCTCAGCCTCACTAGAACATTTGCTCCAAAGATTAGACAAGTTTGAGTGAAGTTTGTGAAAAACTCTTTTTTCTAATTTCTCTGGAGGAATATTTAATTCAAAATTAAATTTTGCAATTTCTGGAACAATAAGTTCATTATTCACATTATTAAGAAATTTTTCACATTCAGGTGCTGGACGATAATTTTTATCAGCAAGCCAGGCCTCGACTTCAAGGCCACACATCGGAATATCAAAACTTTCAAATTTGTCTTGATCAAACCAAGATTTAAGAATTTTAGTTTCTTGACGTAAATTCTTTAAAAAATTTTCCTCATCTTCAGCACTAAATTTTGTGGAATGGATTTCAATGCCCATCGACCCAACCTCTCTCTTTTATCTAAGCATAAAATAGCGGAATTCTCTACGACAAAGTCATAATGATAAGAATTACTAGAAATTCTTACACATTTATGGATAAAATGAGAGAAAGGATTCATTTTGCTTAATATCATCTGGACGAGTTTCTTTATTATAAGCTTTCTTATTGGACTCTACCAAACATTTTTTAATGCCAATGGAGCAATATTTTCTCAGATGCTTAAATCCAGCTTTGAGATGAGTAAGCTTGGATTTGAAATATCCATTGGCCTTACAGGCGTCATGTCATTTTGGCTTGGAATCATGAAAGTCGGCGAAAAAGCAGGTCTCGTTCAAAAACTAGGAGAAATATCCTATCCTTTGGTAAAAAAATTCTTTCCCTCTATTCCAAAAGGACATCCTGCCATTAGTTCTATACTGCTTAATCTAAGTGCTAATGTACTAGGTATTGATAATGCAGCTACTCCTTTTGGACTTAAAGCGATGCAGGAGCTACAAGAAATAAATCCAAATAAAGACACAGCATCTGATGCTCAGATCATGTTTCTAGTCATTAATACTTCTGCTGTAACTTTAATTCCAGTGACTGTCTTTACTTATTTATATGAATTAGGTTTTCAAAATCCAGCTGAAGTATTTTTTCCCATATTGATCGCAACTTTTAGTTCAACTCTGGCGGGGGTCTCTTTAACTTGTTTTATTCAAAAAATCCCTCTTTTAAAATCAGGGGTCTTGGCCATCCTCATGGCCGCAGGGGCCTTTATTGTCACTATGTTTATGATGCTCAAGTCAATTCCAAGCAATGAACTTGGTAAGTATTCGATGACTATTAGTAGCTTGCTTATTTTTGCTATCATGATTTTTTTCATGCTTACTGCTCTTATTAAAAAAATTAATGTCTATGATGCTTTTATTGAAGGGGCCAAAGATGGGTTTCAAGTGGCCATTGGGATCATTCCTTACCTTATAGCAATGCTGGTGGGAATTGGTATTTTTAGAACCAGTGGAGCAATGGAGATTCTCATTGGTTTTATTACTTCTTGCTTTCATTTTATTGCAAGCTCACTCTTCTCAATTGGTCTTGTTAAAAACAAAACGCCTTCGCTAGATTTCATAGGGGCCTTACCGACTGCTTTCATGAAACCATTAAGCGGCTCAGGGGCCAGGGCGATGATGGTCAACACTATTAATGAGTTGGGCCCGGATAAACTTGTCTCTAAAATGGTTGCCACTATTCAAGGCTCAACGGAGACAACCTTTTATGTTTTGGCCGTCTATTTTGGAAGTATAAAAATTAGATTTACCCGCTATGCAGCTCTTGCCGGTTTATTTGCAGATTTTGTAGGAGTAACAGTGGCCATTATCTCTTGTTATGTTTTCTTTCCTGATTTATAAAGTAAGGTTTAGTGGAAGACCTAATGATGGGTCGACTTCTTGTGGGACAAAACGTAGCTGTTTGTACTCATAACCTAAGGCCTTCAATTTGCCTTTAATGAACTTCCACTTCTTTTTGCTTATTCTTTTATCTCTTGAAATAACCCACATATTACCTTCTCCATTTCCTATTATTCCAAGAGAGTATTTTGAATCCATATATTGGAAATAATAGTGAAGAGAGCTAAATTCATTTAGATTCATCAACCAATGCCCTCTTATTCTGGGATCTGGAATTTTACCTTTATAAAAATATCTTTGCTGAACAGCTGAGAAGCTCTCATTTTTAAATCGATAGATTTCACGAAGAGTATCAAAGGTCTGCAATTCAAAAATTTTAGTGGCCTCAAAAGAACTTCGTTCAAATGGTAGAGGTATATGAGCTAACACATACCACTTCCCTTCCATTTTCCTAATATTTTTTATTGGGACTATCTTTAAAGGAGTTGTCTCCTGCTGCGTTTTAAATAAAGAGCAGGAGACAAATATAAATAAAGTTAGAGAAATATATTTCATAGAGACTTTAAAAGTTTTTTATGCGCTTTAATTATCCTTTTACTGGCCCTCCAATGATACATATTACTACAAGAATCGTATTTAGATTCAAAATACTCTTCTTTACTATTAAAATAAATTAAGTATTCATTGGTGAGTCCTAAGTGCCAGCTATTATTCCAACCTTCTGCTTTCGCCATGGCCTTGAGTTCCCAACCAACACTGGTTGAAGCTTCTCCTGGCCAACTAAAAAAGGCGATATCTCCCACTTGGGCCATCGAAAGATAAACCATCATTGGGAAAAAAGGATAAAGTCCAATTGGAGTGATTTTTCCAGGGAGATATTTCATCCAATTCTTATACCAACCATCTCTTTTGGCACATGTCATTAATGGGTAAGCGGGATAGCCCAAAACAATTTTCCTGCCTCGTGCCTGAATTTCAGGCTCTACTATTTGTAGTCTCGCAAAGGACTTGGCAGCTTGCATAGCAAAATCTCCACCGGTCTTTACCATCGCCTCTTCAGTGCGCTCTCCTGCTTCTCCCACATCCCCTTCAGCACCGTTCATAAATAATAAAATAGGTTCAAGATTATCATCGCTATTAAGTTTTGCTATCTCTTGCTCTGTTTGAGTGGCAATCTCACCTGGTAAATCAGCACTGAAGCGTAAATCATCCTTTGGCATTGAATTTCCATGCATCGCAAAGTTTAGCATACCGCCAAGCCACTAGCCGCTGAGTTTAGATTTGGCCAATAAAAACTGCGCCTCATCATCAAAATGATTCTCATCTTTTCTGCGAAATTTATTTCGTTGAATTCCTTTGGCATGAAAAGATGTTTTGTAAAGCTCTGCAGGCTGCAGACTTGCAATGGCCTTTACTATACTTAAGTAAATGCTAAATTTAACCTTTTCGTAATTCTCTTTTTTAAACATATCCACTGCAATAACATTAAGTGCAAATCTTTTTGATACAGTCCCAGGTCCCGAGTGAGTATGAGTTCCTGAAACAAAAATTTGATCTCGCGAAATATGAAATGGTTTAAGCATTTTAAGTAAGTCATCAATAATATGTCTGTTAATCCCAATGACATCGACAGAAGTAAAGATAACAAGTTTACCATTTTTTTCTATAACCATTGTTTTGGCGTTTATGGGATCTCTTTGTCCAGTAGATGGACGAAACATAAAGCTGTGTGGATATTTATTCGTCCAATCAAGATGTTTCAATCTGCGTAACTTAATCCCATAGCCTGCTAATGGAATTCCTATCTCAGCATTCAGATCCACTTTTGATAGACCAATATTAACATACTCAGTACTTGCCAGTGCGCATTGCACTAGTTGTAATAGAATTAAACTCATCTTCCACATAATATTTTTCCCTAGAAACCAGCAAATTTATTCACTTAGTTTATATATTATCGCTCTATGTGAATGAGAAAAGCGCCAAGCGCAAACCCTGATCTACACAGTCAGCTACTCGAGCTAATACTTCAATAAAAGCTTTTCAGTAGGCTGTAAGAGGGTTTGAGAAAGTTGACTTTATAACTAGGTCTCAGAGAATTCTTCCTTATTTATTTAATGGAAAAAAACGCATACTATTCTTATATGAAAAGTTTAATCACGACACTCTTTCTTTTGCCTTACTTAACTTTCGGGCAAGACTACACATTTGATAAAACCACTGGAAAAGCAAAACCAAATTTTGTGGCCCAAACAACATTATTCAAAGGTGATGTTTTTAAGCTTACTGGGGATAAAAAAGAAAAAGTAGAAGTCGGAACTCGTTTTTATAAAAATGATACTGTTCTAACTCAAGATAAATCCTTCATTAAACTTAAAGTTGTCGACGATACCATTATGGCACTAGGCCCAAACTCTCAGCTTAACTTTGAAACATTTCAGTTTATTGAAAAAGACGATCGAAAAGCTGTTTATAATCTCATCAAAGGACAGCTCAGAGGACATTTTAAGGTTAAGGCCAAAGATGGTGATTTAACTGTGAAAACTTCAACTGCGGCCATGGGGATTAGGGGAACTGAAATTCTCGTTACTCACCAAGAGGTGGAGTTTAAAGAATTATCAGACTTTGTTCTTTTATCAGGTAGTGCTTTTATTTTAGACAAGGCCTTACAGAAACACGATATAAAAAAATCAGAACGAGTGGTAACGGCCTTAGATCCCAAGACCAATCAAAGCTCAAATGAAAAAACCACGCTACCAGAGAATGAACTTGACCGCCTAAAGGCCATGAATATTAATGAGCGCAAAAACTTTAAGCCTTTTCTTCCTTATATTATTTTAGAAGACATTAAAAAAGACTCTCCTCTTTATTCTTTTTTTCATGCCTCTGAGCAAAAAAATAGTGATAATGAAGAGTCTGAATCTGATAGCTCTCCTACCAAAGAAAAACCTGCGGTTTGGAAAAGCAAGTTAAAGAAACTCAATAAAAAACTCAAACAGAACCAATACTGATGAATCGTTTGCAACATGGAAAAGTTATTGGGAAGAAGTCCCCTGACTTCACACTTTTTTCAACTCAATCAAAAGAGCTCACCCTCTCTCAACTCCTATTAACCTCACCTGTAATGCTTGCCTTCTATCCTGGGGGAACTGTAAAACCAGTGTGCAATGGCCAATTTTGTGACTATAGAGATAACTACGAACAATTTAAGGAGTTCAATCTCAATATTATTGGTATCAGCAGCGAGGATATAAAAAAACAGGAGGAGTTTGCTAAAATGAATAGCTACCCTTTTACCTTTCTAACTGATCCCGGAAATAAAGTTTCAAAGCTCTTTAACGTTAAATCCGTCTTTATCCCTAATACCAGCATGAGGGCCATATTTATTATTGGGCAAGACATGACCATCCTTTACCGCTATGTTGAGGCAACTTTTCTCACCCGGAGGGGCTCTAAAGAACTTGTTACAGTTCTCAAGGAGCTTAGAGAGCTTTCTCTTATTTAATTTTGCTGCGCACTAAATCTTTGCAAACTTAAAAATACGAGCTATATTGATTTTTCTATTTTGAACAAAATGGAGAGGTGCCCGAGTGGTCCAAGGGAACAGTTTGCAAAACTGTAAAGCCGTCGGTTCAAATCCGATCCTCTCCTCCA
>CAYGUN010000116.1:0-8281 GCA_964353025.1 uncultured Bacteriovoracaceae bacterium | reverse complement strand
GTACCTATTACTCTTAAAGGTGATTATTACTGGGGAGCTTATAGTTATGAGCTAAAATCACAAAAGATTGTTGATCGCCACGTAGAAATTAGCTCTAAGTCAGAGTTATTAAAGCTTCCACTTAAGTTTTCTTTCTCTCAAACAGGAAGTGCTCGTTTTGATTTAGCCAAAATGTTTATTCCTAATAAATATTGGTCTATAAGATTTGATGATTTTACAGGAGCGGTAACTCTTACAGCTAAAATTGAACTTGGGGTGGCCACTGTCTATAATCTTGGAGAAAGTGGAATTCCAAATGTCGAATTAACTGCAGGAGTATTTGAAGAGTTCAAAGGAACTAAGTCCCGTACTTTTAAAAAGCACGCTCAGTATGAAGGGAAGTATCCAACTAAAGAAGAAGTCATTGAAGTTTCAACTAGTCGTTTTTGGGATGACGTAAGAGTAGAAGCTGATATGCAGTCTTTAGCACAAACTAATTCACCGTTTTAGATAAATAAAAGGGAGACTTTCGTCTCCCTCCCAAACTAATTTTCACTAAAAATTTTGAGTATGAAATAAAGTGCTTTCAAAACCCAAATGATTAGCGCCAACAGTTTGTTTTGCTTGCGGTCTTCCGTGACCAATCCTCCTATCCTTGGCTCCCCTCTTGGAGGGGCGGAAAGGGGAATCATTTGTACCGCTAGCATATTGAAATTATTAATGAGTTACATAATGACCTTTTTTTATGCTAATATTAAACCAGTTCCCTTCCAAACAAAGGAAACTAGTTTGTTTTGCTTGAACAATAAAAAAAACCCTCTATATTTTCGAGGGTTTTTTTTATTTATTTCATTAATGAATATTATTATTTATAAAGATTGCCTGGCTGCCGATGCTGTTTTAGCGACTAGCATTTCATATTTCTGCTTATCTAAAAAATCCCTTCCTTGAAGCACCTGTTTAATATCTTCAAGGGAATCATTGCCCCAGAACATTTCTTCGTTGAGGTAGAATCCAGGTAGTCCAAAGGCCCCGCGTTCAATGGCCTCTTTGGTATTATCCTTTAATTGCTTTTTGATATCCCTTTCAAAAGTCTTCTCCAGTAGCTCTTCTGCTGGGAGATCTGCATCTTTTAAGATCTGGGTTATTTGATCGGGCTCACCCATATCAATTCCTTTTTCCCAGCCGGCCTTCCAGAGAGTATCAATCACTTTAAACTGGAGGTCTCCCGAGACTTCCTTAAGGGCAAGTCTTAAAACATATAGGGGGTTGAAAGGATGAAACTTCGGTACGGTGAAATCAATATTATTTTTGGCCGCATATCTTAAGCAGGTTCTAAAGAGCGCCAATCTTTTTGGCTCAATCTCTGCTGGACCCTTTTGGCCCCAGTGGTTCAACAGACCTGCTAATAAGACAGGTTTATAACTAAATTCAACATCATAATCCTTGAGGAAATCATGCATTCTTAACCATGCGAAATAAGAATAGGGGGAAATAAAATCAAAATAAAAATCGATTTTCTTTTTCATTTTAACCTCATGAATTTAGAAGCCTTTTTCATTAAATCAGATTAATGCGAAAAACAGACATCGACAAATTGCGCAATGCGTGATATACTCTTGCACTTCATTCAAACTTATCTAGGTCATTGCGGTACGTAGGTTGAAGTGGAACGTTTAACTTTGTTGACCAGATAAATTCAAAAAAACGACGTTTTTTCGCGAGGTAGTTATGTCAACTACTATCATGAAGAATTTTGCTTATCTTGTCCTTGCCTTATTCATTGCTAGTTGTGGAAATCCTGTATTGAAGGATTTTAAAGCTCAACCAGTAACTGAAGATGATGATTCAGTAGCTGTAGAGCTTAGTTCGAAGTTTAATGTGGGAGGGATGGCCTTCGCTAATCTGCAAATTCCAATCAACCATCCTAAAAAAGGTTATGAAATTGGAGTTTTAACATTAAATGGAAGTACTGTTGGGCTTAAAATTAATCTTTCAGAAATTGCACCTCTTCAATCAGTAGCGGGGACTTTACCTAATGGTAGTGTGATTCCTTTTGTTGGCTCAGATGAAGTAGTTGCGATTAGCATAGGAAAAGGAATTTTTGTGTATGCCTCTTGGGTGGAAAATGATGTGGTTTTAGGTTTTAGTGTTCCAATCAAGGCCCTGGATAGCATTGGACAAAAAGTGGGAAATATTAATCTTATACCTCAATTTAATATCAATAATTTCGAGGGAGCTGCAGGAATGTATTTTAGTAAAAATAGTGGGGATAATGGAATTGCCTTATTTGCAAATCTAGGTGGTTTATTTAAGCAAAATCAACTAGAGGAAATGTACCTGGCAACTGATAGATCATACATGCTCCATGAAAGCTTAAATCAATCGCTTAAAGTTTATGGCGATTCTCCATCAAGTAGAACAGAGAAAAAGATTGCAGAAGGTATTCAGGCCTTAAGCAGAAAAAGAACAAGATTATCAGTACAATAAAAAAAGGGCCCGCTTGGGCCCTTTCTTACTTTATATAGACTTTTATTATTAAAGTTTTTTACTATATCTCACGTTTTTTGAAATAGCTTTTTTTCTTCTTTTTTCTGCTGCTTCTTGCTTTTCTTTAAGTCTTACTGAGGGCTTGGCGTAATATTCTCTTTTACGATATTCTTTGATAATTCCATAATTATCGCACATACGTTTAAACTTTCTTAATGCACGGTCGGCAGTAAAAGCTTCACTAATTTCAACGTAAATATTATCCTTACTTTTTGACATTTTTCCTCTTTAAATAAGCAATTTTCTAAGATTCTATAGTACACGATAAATTCCGTCATCTCAATGCGGAAAAATGAACTATTTTAAAAATGGATGGTGTTGCATAAGAAAAACAATCTCTAAGGGGTAGTGATCAGATGGAAGTCTGACTTTTTCGGCCCAATTTTGCGGATAGTCGATAAGTTCCCCATCGATTTGTCTAAAATTCATGAAACAAGTTTCCTTGCCATCAAGCATGGGGGTGAAGTTTTTCTCAATAAAAAAGTAATCTAACTGCATCTTATGGCATTGATCGAGGTTATCAAAATACAGATAGCTAAATCTCTCTTCTAAAGGAACTTTAATGAGCTCACTAAAGTCCTCAAGAGAAGTTCTTTCGTATATTGCTTTAAATTCATGCTCTGTCTCATACTTTGTCGCATTTCCATTGAAATCACCGGTAAGAATAATAGGGATTTCAGGGTATTGTTTCTTTTTTTCTTCATAAATATTTATTAAGCACTCAAGCTCGGCCTTGCGTCTTCGCTTCCCTTCTAAGTCTCTTTTGTCTTTATCTAGCTTTGATTTGAGATGGACCAGTAGAACGATAAAATAAACTTTTTTTGCTTGGTCGAATAATTTAAGTTCCAGTACATCTCTTGAAAAACGCAGCGAATTTTTTTTAGTAAGTTTTCTTCTATCATCAGGGTAAAGAAACATAATTGGCCTTTCTTTATGGGACTCTACACTGGCATTGAGGGATAGATTTTTTTTGACTAAATACCCTAAATCGATTCCTCTATCGGAGTTCCCTTCAATAATATAAGAGGTGTATCTACTATTAAGAAAAAACTTATTAAAATTCTCCAGACTCTCAGGGCCACCAACTTCAGTGAGCATAATAACGTCAGGATCAGAGACAAGAAACGTGGTTGCGAGTTCGAGGGTTTTTTTTAACGCTTTATTGACATAAAGGCTGGTACTGAAGGACTGCCAAGCAGTTTCATCAATCGTAGATAAATCCTCGTCTTCATATTTGTCCATAAAAACGAAAAGGTTTTCCACATTATGCATGACAAACTTAAGTTTATCTTTAGCTGTCATCTTTTAATAAGTGGGAATATTGGAGTCAACTTCTAGTGACCACAAATGAATTCCCCCAACCAGATTCTTTACATTTGGAAAACCTTCACTGGTCAGAAGTTGGGCCGCTCGGGCGCTTCTTCCTCCATGATGACACATACAAATAATTTCTCTTTCTTTGGAATGATCAAGCTCGCTAATTCTTTCTGGTAGTTCATGCAGAGGAATAAGAACTCCTCCGATATTGGCAGTGTCATATTCTTCTGTCGTTCTTACATCGAGAAGGAAATAGTCCTTATGCTCAAACTTTTCTTTAAATTCTAAAACACTAATTTCTGTATACTCAATCATCTGAACCCCAGCTTCTATTTTTTGTTAATGAGTTTATCTAGCGAAAAATCTCCTGCTCCAGTAAAGAACAGAGTTGAAAAGGCAAAAAAGTAAAGCAGAGCAAACTCTTTTTTACTCATTGGGTCTGCTCCGTGAACAACAAGTGCTGCTACAAGCATTGTGATGACAAGGGGAACTGTCACAACACGAGTAAATAGTCCTAGGATAACTGCAGCAGAGCAAAAAACTTCAGCAAAAACAGTAAGAGCAAGACTTACAGAACTGCCAACTCCAATTGGATTAGGAAAACTAGGCGCAATTTGCGAAAAATTCGCCAGCTTTGACCACCCATGGCCAAATAGCATAAAAGTACCAAAGCCAACACGTAATAAAAGTAAGCCAAAATCCCATCTTAAAATCTTCATAAAGTTATCTCCTAAGTTTTACCTATTTAAACATAGGAAATTTGTTTGTGGCAAGGGTGAAGAATTCAGTAGCGCAGGGCAGAGAAATTGACAAAACTCTTACAACGGGCACATCTTTTCTATGCTATAGTTTTTTCTATTAAATATAGTGGAGGTTTTGAGTATGAGGCTTTTAATTTTTATTACATTATTTTCGTTTAGTTTAATGGCCGAAGATAAAGAGTTTGAAGTGAAAAGCAATGGAGGCTATTTTAAATTTGAAAGAATTGAGATTAATGAAAAAGCGATCCAAGACATATTAAAAAGGCTTGATGCCACGGAAAAAAAATTAAAGATCTTAGAGAAAAAAGTAAATAGCTCTAACGGCAAATCGACTGATAAAAATAATGAATAAATTTTCAATTATACTCTTTTTTACTTTTTTTACGGCCTATATAAAGGCAAGTGAGACAAAAGTTCTTTTCATCGGAGATTCTTTAACTGCGGGTTATGGGGTTAAAAGTGAGTTGGCTTATCCATCCTTAGTAGAAAAAAAGATGAATACAAAAGGGAACAACAAAATAAAGATTATTAATGCTGGAATAAGTGGCTCAACGACTTCAGGAGGATTAAAAAGGTTAAAGTGGTATCTTAAGACCAAACCTGAAATTCTTTTTTTGGCGCTGGGTGCCAATGATGGTTTACGAGGAGTTAAAGTATCGGAGAGTACAAAAAATTTAACTGAATTAATTAAATTTGCTCAAAGTAAGGGACTTGTTATCGTACTGGCAGGGATGAAGGTTCCACCGAACTATGGAAAACAGTATAGTGACGAATTTGAGCAAATGTTTATTAAGTTAAGTCAAAAATATAAATTAGATTTCATCCCTTTTCTGCTAGAGGGGGTAGCTGGCAACAAAGACTTAAATCAAGCAGATGGAATTCACCCTAATGAAAAAGGACATCAAATTATTGCAAATTTAGTAGCAAAAAAATTAAAGGAGATCATGTGATCTTAGAAGTTTCAAATATTCATAAGAGTTATCAGCAAGCTCATCAAAATTTGGTCATTTTAAAAGGAGTCGAGCTTCAATTAGATGAATCTGAAAGTATGGCCATTCTAGGACGTTCAGGAAGTGGAAAATCTACACTTTTAAGCTTACTTGCGGGATTAGATAAGGCAGATGAAGGCGAAATTAAATTCTTAGGTGAGAAACTTGGTGATAAAACAGAATCTCAATTAACAAGTTTAAGAGCAAAAAATATTGGAATTGTTTTCCAGCAATTCAACTTAATGTCTACATTAACTGCTTTTGAAAATATTTCTCTTCCCTTAGAAATAAGCGGGCAAGAAAATATTGAAGAGAGAGTTCATAAAATTTTGGCCGATGTGGGACTTAGTGAAAGAGCTAACCATTACCCTCATCAGCTTAGTGGTGGAGAGAATCAAAGAGTGGCCATTGCTCGGGCCATAGTGGGTTCTCCTAAATTAGTTTTAGCTGATGAGCCTAGTGGTAACCTAGATGTTGAAACAGGTAAAAAAACAATGGACCTTCTTTTTGATTTGGTTGAAAAAAACAAACTATGTTTGATTTTAGTCACTCATGATGAGCATCTGGCCAAGAGATGTCACAAAGTAGTGAAGCTCGTTAACGGAGCAATTACATAGATGATCCTTTTATTAAAACTGGCGTGGAAGGATCTATTTTCACAAAAAAAGTTAGCTTCCTTTATTGTGTTAAATTTAACACTGGGCTTTAGCGGGCTTTTCTTACTTGAGTCAATTAAGACTATTGTGGATAAAGAGACGGCCAATAAATCTAAAGAAATCTTGGGAGCCGATCTTGCCATTAGTGTAAGGCGTAAGCTCAATCTTAAAGAAGAGCAGATTCTTAAAACAGAAATTCAAAATAGTGACTCTCAAACAATTGTGACTGAGCTTTATTCGATGGTGGCAACAAAAGATGGTAGTTCTCGTTTAACTGAAGTTAAGGCAATTGATGATAATTATCCTCTTTACGGAGGACTTCAACTGAGTAAAGGGTTTTATCTACCAAGTAAGAAAGAGGTCTCTCTTAACCCCGGTGAGGCTTGGATTAGTGAAGATCTTAAATACGCACTTGAAAAAGATATTGGCGATATCATAAAAATAGGGGAGATAGAGCTTAAGATCTCTCAAATCATTATTGATGACTCATCAACTTCTTGGAGAGGAGTGAGTCTTGCTCCTCGAATGTATATGAGGATATTAGATTTAGAAAAAACAAAACTTATTAGAGTTGGTAGTACTTTTTCTCGAAACTTTCTTTATAAATTTACTGATTCTTCTGTCGCTACAGAAAAATTGAGAGTAAAACTACTAGAGAAATTAGAAGACCCTGCGATTAGTGTTCTAAGACCTCAGGAAACTAGTGAACAAGTTTCTCGAGTTTTTCGCTACCTCTCTCACTTTTTAGGCTTAGTTTCTCTGGTGTCTCTCTTGTTAGTCAGTCTTGCTCTTATTTTTCTTTTTAAAAGTTTTTTACAGAAGCGATTAAAAGAAATGGCCGTTTTAAAAAGTCTGGGACTTTCAAGTCAAAAAATTCAATTTATTTATAGTTTGGAAATATTACTATTATCTCTTTTATCCGCAGTTATTGCTTTATCTATTGTCGTTTTATGTTCTCCTTTTTTATCCAATACCTTAGGAGCATTATTAAATATTAATAGTCCTTTTAGTATTGAGTTCTCAAAGTTGCTATTTCTCTTAATCGTGGGGGCAGGATTTTCTTTTCTTATTTGTTTTCCTTGGATTCAAAGAATTTCGACTATTAAAACATCGACTCTTTTTCAAGAATCAAATATTGAATTAAATTTGAGTGGAATTAAATTTTACAGTTTTCTTCCCGCCATTATGGCCTTTATTTCTCTTTCTATTTGGCAGTCACAGTCTTATAAGCTAGGACTAATCTTTAGTGGTGTTTTTCTCTTTTCTTTAATCCTTATTGTTTTGGCCTGTTTGGTCCTTTTCCATGTGATTAATATTTATTTGAAAAGAAATAATCTTTCAACTACAACTCTACTTGCTATGAAAATGTTAATAAGAAAGAAAATGACTTCAATCTTATCAATTAGCACTCTTGCGTTGGCATCTCTTCTTATTATTTTGATATTGCAAATTAAACAAGGACTTTACTCACAACTTACTGAATCAAATGATCCCGACAGGCCCAACCTCTTTATTTTTGATATCCAAGATGAGCAGGTAGATGACCTTTCGTCTATCTCATCTCAAGTTGGACTTAAATTAGAAAATATCTCTCCCATGATAAGAGGGCGTATTAGCAAGATAAATGGCGAAAGCTTTCAGCGTGACTTGGGCCAAGAGTTTGAAACCAGAGAAGATGAGGCCGGCCGTAGAATGAGAAATAGGGGAGTGAACCTTACTTATCGAAAGAAATTAGATAGTTCAGAGACCATAGTAGATGGAGAAGAATTCCCTTTAATTTATTCAAAAGAGCAAAAAGATTATTTAATATCTGTTGAACAAAGATACGCACAGCGATTGAATTTAAATATAGGTGATAGAATTGAATTTGATATCCAAGGTGTTCCTATTGAGGCCGTGGTTAAAAATTTTAGAAAAGTAAAGTGGACTAGTTTTAGACCTAATTTTTTTATTCAATTCCAAGATGGGGTACTTAATGATGCTCCTAAAACATTAATTGCTACTTTGCGTTCCCAGAATGATGATTTAC
>CAYGUN010000115.1:0-8302 GCA_964353025.1 uncultured Bacteriovoracaceae bacterium | reverse complement strand
AGAGATAATGGATTTTCATTTGTCTTCATTCTATCAAAGACATCGTATAGTTTGCTTGCAGCCGTCTTCTTATCTTTCAAACTATAAGCGTAGAGCATTTCTGTTACAAAATAACTCTCGTCTAATGAAAAAAGACCTTTTTGTTCCAATTGATAGAATTGTCCTGGGTCTAGTGGATAAATAACTTTATGCTCTAAATCAAAAAGATAATTACCCATATGCCTATCAGCATCACCGCTTCTTAATAACTGAGGTATTTCAGTTTTAATAATATACTCTGAAACCCATGTCTTCTCTTGCTCTGGTAAATCATCAAACGAAACGACGTTGGATACAAGATCATAAAAAATAACATCTTTTGCCATCGGCCTTTTTTCATTTGGCCTTATACCTTTAAACTTCCAACCCTTATAGCTTGCATTTGATTCATACAGAGTGGCCATGTCGCCTGCTTTTTCCGCCTCCACTAAGAAGTCTATTTCCTTCTCTAGTTGCTCTTCAAGCGAATCAAGATAATAGTCATAGTCATACTTATCAGTATATTCAGGATGCTCTCTGAGATGCTTCATCCACTCTCTGGCTACTCTTAAAGTTGACTTATTGGTCTCCTCAATATGTGCCCTTCTTAAATACCCTGCTTGTTTTGTTCCATCCTTGAAAGTCACTTGAAAAACGTACTTGATAGAACCTGATCCCAGCCTTCTATCGATACTTTCAATTTCTTTAAACTGATCAGGAGAAAGTCTTTGTTCAAGAAGTTCAAAAATATGAAAGCGAGATGCAGGCTTTGCTCTATTCTTTGCTTGTGCAAGGTTTTTGGATTCCTCTTCACCAAAAATACTAAAAATAGAAGCTATTTGAGCAAACTTTAATCCAGGAGTTTGAAAGACTTCTAAGATCTTCATTATCTCAGACTCACCTTCACTTCCAATAGATGCTAGTAAATAAGACATAATAATAGAGTGTTCATATTCAGGTAGAGCCTTTAAATAGCTTTCAAATAAAATCTTTTTATCTGATTGGATATTGGCAAGTTTATACAATTCCTCTCTTGCACTAGATCCTTTAAACCAAAGACCATAGTCACGAGATCCAACAATATTCTCTATATAAAGAAGCCTCTCTTGGTCATTAGCATCTCTTAAGATAATTTCAAAAGCCTCAATCTGACTTCTCATCTCCTTTCCAAGATCATCCAAAAACGGTAAACTATTTCTAATTGGGCCTCTGTTCGGAGATACAATTTTTTCAATAACCTCTTCAAGTCTTGGAACTGCTTCAAAAATTGACCCATCTGGCTTTTGAATGTATTTGATAAGGGCCAATTGTTCCTTTGTCGAAAATTCAGCTAGAAGCTTATTTAATGCTGAAAGATTATCCACGGTCCCCGTACTATATCGTTTATAATTAAAGGACTTAAGGGGCTCGACAAATAAAGACAATTGCTTCTTTGTTAATTGCAACTTCCAAGCAACATCTTCTAGGTAGTCATCATAAAACTTAGATGAGTTACGGATAAGCTTTCTAAACTTAGATGTTAATTTGAAGATGTCTTGATCTGTATGTATGCCACTGTTCAATATTGCATTGATCTCATTTTGGAAGCTTATTCTCAAAAACTCGATTCTCGTTTTCTCAGATTTAACTAACGAATATTCGAGTATTTGATTAATGAGATCAATATCATTTCTCTTTAAAACTTCTTCTCTTAAACGCTCTCTGAAAAAATCATCTGTATATTTGTTAGACCTTTTCGCAGCAAAGGTCATGAAAAGTTTTTTGTTTTGTTCATATGTTAAATTATCAGGAATATATTTAAGAAATTCATAAGCGATTAGATCCAATGACGAATAATCAAAGAATGATTCAAGATGGACTGGAATCATAACACCATCAGGATTAAAAATCTTTTTAATATATTCAAGTACTTCATCAAACTTTGACTCAAAGGAAATCTTATACTCAGAAGAGTTTGGTTCAGCTCGGACTGATAAAACAAGTTCTTTTAAATCTCTTGAAAGAGCTCTTCTATTTGATTTAAGTTTTTCTCCATAGCTAGGGTGATGTTTAACACCTAGGCTATTCATAATAAGAAAAAGTTCACCTGTGGCTTGGTCTATATGGCCTTCTTTTAAAATGACATAACTTGAATCCGGTACAAGATGATTTTCCAAAACTAAATCTAGATAACGATGTGAGTTATCATCTATACTAAAAAATGATTTCCAAAAATTAATGCTAGTAGAATTTGATAATCTCGTTTTAGAAAATCCACTAAAGTACTCATTTATAACCCGGTGCTTCTTCTGTGCCTCTTTAATGAAAAGTTCATTCACTTCTTGCGCAGATAAAATACCTTCTTCCCTAAATCGATTCAATGATTCAGCATAATAATCATTAAGCTGATTAAATCCAAAAACAAACGGGTTACTGCTTTGAAACTTCTCATTAAAGATAATTTCTCTTGCTAAATCTCTTTCTCCATTTTTAGCAAGTTCAATAAATATAGGAAGTAAGGCCCTTTCAGGGTCAAAGGAAAGTATCTGATTAAACTTTGAAATCTCATTCCAATTTTTCAAACTAACTTCACCAAAGTTAATTTCAATCATACGCTTAAAAAACTCAATGACCTTTTCGTTTTTGAAAGTAAATCGGTTAAAAAAGGACTTATAAATATTTGAAAAAAAATATGCCGGTGTCTCATGAGGCATTTTTGATTGCGGGAAATTTTCAGGGAACTCAAAACCAACGCCAGGAGCTGGAAGATTATTATTCTGTCCACTTGCAATAATTGCCTTCCAAAGCTCACGAACTTCTTCTTTCCAATTATCTTGTTCAAGGAAAGACATATAATAATCATGTAGTTTTTGGTCATTAAATGAACCCAGATTTTTGGTAGGAGATAAAAACTTATTAGGGTATAATGTCCAAAAGACCATGCTCCTAAGAAAGTCAACGGGTTGAAACATACGTATAAAAGTACTGGGTTCCTCTCTAGTCAATTTATTAAAAAAATTAAAATACTCTTGTAGGAGCTTATCATTTAATTCAGGGTGGGATGGTTTATATCTTACAAACCTTTCATAATAGTACTTCTTGTTAGTAAAAAAATTATTAAAATTACTGAGTGCATTTACAATATATGGGTGAGACTCGGGGATTTCATAAATTTTATTAATTTCATCTAATACCCTCAACTCCGCTTTTAAGTGGTAGTTTTGCTTGAGGATATTCAGCCAAAGCCTCATGATACGAGTCACTCTTTCTGTTAACTCTAACGAATATGTTTTCTCTATGTAGTGTTCAATCGAACTTTCAATTATACTTACAGGATAAAAAAGTGCTAAATGATGAAAAGTATCATTCTTGATAATATTATCTAAAACGTCAGGGGTAATAGCGCTCTGAAAAAGGTCAGAGTTAAATATTTCAGTTGCTCTTAACTGAACCTGAACCTCTCTACTTCGTTTTAAACTTAGATCATTTGATCTACCAGGAGCAGCCAGGTCTTTTACCGAGTACCAAAGACCTGTATCCCAGAGTTCTAAGTCCTTAATATCTGTATATAAAGAATTAACAAAGTTAATATACTCCTTTACCTCGACTTCACTTATATCTGAAACAGGGATTGCACGTAAGCGTTCAAAAAATAGAAATATATCAGAGTCCCATCTTTTTCCAACTGTATATTTTTTATTCCAATCAATCGCCTCTTTTAAAACCCTTAAATTACCAGAGAAGTACGTCTCACCCTCTTTGAGAACAAACGGTTTTGCCCTAAAACGATGTTTTGAAAGAGATGCCAATTCTTTCTTCATCGTAGATGAATTGAACGAGACCTTATCTAATTGGGTATCACCTTCATTAAGTCTCATGTGAGTCAAACGTG
This sequence comes from uncultured Bacteriovoracaceae bacterium, assembly GCA_964353025.1. Classification (GTDB taxonomy): domain Bacteria; phylum Bdellovibrionota; class Bacteriovoracia; order Bacteriovoracales; family Bacteriovoracaceae; genus CALFYV01. The sequence goes on along the minus strand of CAYGUN010000115.1, from coordinate 4,413 downwards.
CTCGAATTGAATTCACTCGTAACTCTATCTCTGGGTGAGTCGATACTTTTGAAATGGCTGCATCTAAAAATGGATTCAAGGAGTCGTTACGCTCTCTATCTAAGTTTTTTATGGCAAGAAGCAGAGAATCTGGTTCTAAATTTGAGTCTCTTAATAGATTTATGGCCATTAAATCAGTTGTAAGTTCATCCGCTTGAGTATGGGAGTCAAATCCTTCTCTTTCAAATGTCCATTCGCTTTTGACTAGTTCATCTTGTTTAGGATGCATAAATTCATGTGCTAAAACACCTTGAATACACTTAAGAATTAACTCATCCTCACCTTCAGACAAATTTAATACGTCTAAGCCTAAATTAGTTGCAAATTCATCAATGAAGGAAGTTGAAAGAAAAACATGCCCCTTAAAAAAGTTTAAACCAGGAGGCAAATGTTTAAAAATATATCCATGCCTTTCGGTTGAATCAATAATATAGATATGAAACATTGGATATTGGACTCCATACTCTTCAACCGAACTACTAAGCCTTTTTACGACTTCATCCAACCAGCCCTTAATTTCATTTCGATTGCTTTTTTCAAGGTCAATTATCTTGTTTTGGTTAAAGGTTTGCTTTAACATCTTTATTTCATGGTCACTTAACCCATCAATAAGCTCATTGAAACTTTTGTAAACCAAATCAGAGCTAGCGCAAACAGAAGTAATAGAAAACAAAACTAATATTAAAAAATTTTTCATATTTAAAACAACCTATTACATGATTCTTTTAGCTTCTTCACCGCTTTGGCCGGAATACTTTGAATCATAATTTTTTTCATAGCTCATTTAATAGCGATTACGACTAACACGGTCAAAGACAAAGCCAGTATTGAGCAAATTATACAAATATCTGGCATTCCCAATAAGCGTGGTTTCAAAAATTAACGACTTATTATAATATGCCCAAATGCGCTCCCATAGTTAAGTTGGATATAACAGGGCTTTCCTAAAGCTCCGTCGTAGGTTCAAGTCCTGCTGGGAGCGCCATTCTAACTCGCCGCAGCTATATTTTTTACATGCCTCATCCATACATTTTAGATACGTTATAAGTGCATTTTTTTAGTTTTGTGCAGTTATAAGGTTTTTTGTGATGAGATTTTTTGTTTTTGGCATATTGCTAACGCTTTCCTGTGTTCATGCGTTTCATTTAGATACTAATAAAAATATACAATATCTCCTTAAACAGAATTTAAGCTCCTACAAAACGTCCCAAATTTTATTACACCCCAATCGAGACTCTCGCCTTGATTTATTTGCCCTTGATATTATTGAGCAAGCTCAAAATATTATTTCCAAACATGGAGACTTTTTTGACAAAAGAGAATTCAGGCAACTCATTGGAAGTCATCCTATTAAAAACTTCGCCTCTATCTATGCCCAAATTCAAAAGTGGGGAGAAAGTAAGTTTAAAAAGAAATTTGAGCAAATTATAGCTCAGGAGTATTTGAGTAACTCTCATGCCCAGTTAATACCGCTGGCATTTCATAAAAAAAATAGATTCACACGCTTTAGGAGAATCAGAAATCTCACCAAATACAATGCAATTGCCCAGTTACCTGAAGGTGGGAACATTCTACGCTTTATTAATTTACAACTATCCTCTTCAAATCCTTTCCTTACAGTTGAAAGTTTCGCCAAACTAAAACCATCCAAGATTAAAAGATTGAAAGAAAAATATCTGAGTTTATACGCCCAAAAACTCAGAGAAACTGATTTCTACCAAGCAGTAGATTTTGGTTACTTTCAATATTTTAGCTATCGAATCAATCCTAAAAAAAGTGATCCTCTCAGGGTACGCATATATTCGGAAGAAGGGTATAACAACCACCTTTTGGGAGAGATTGAAGTAAAAATTCGTAATGAAGTACTTCCCCTTTTTAAGAATATTCAAAAATCTAGTGATAAAAATTCGTTTATTCTTTATCTTAAAAAGCAGCACCCTGAAATACCACTAACCAAAACTGCCATTAGAGGAAATATTCAATCCTTTTTACTAGGCCCTGCACTTATTCTTAAATACAACACTCAGGTTTTTCAAGCTTTCCGTAATTACCAACTGGCAAAATCTCTTGTCTTAGAGAACGATCAAACTATTAATAAAGTAAGAACTTGGCTTAAAAAAAATAAAAAAGATTTTGAAGCAAAGACTCTGCAATCATTTTATGGCAAAAAGCCTACTCGCACAGCAGTCATCGCTCTGACACCTTATTTATTAAGGTTCTACCCTGGCTCTCCTTGGTACAAAGATGAAGTCTTTTTAAATTCTCATTATCAATTAAGATTGAATACAACGAACTTCCTGGCACGCATGGCCTACTCAAGCTCTACTTTTTTTAAAAATACTTTTTCTTATCAAAATATATTAAGTGCAGGCGCAGGTATCGCTCTAACAGGAATAACAGGAAACCCCTTTCTTGGAATTATTGGATATTCACTAACCTATGACTCACTCTATGCAGCCAGATATAACAAAAAATTAGTAAGCGAACTAAAAAACTCCCCCCGTCGTATCCTAACAGGAGCTGTTCTCACAGCAGGAGTAGTTCCCGGAATGTTTGCTCACGCAGTTTTTATAGGAGGAGCCGCAGGCTCTTTACAAGCATTCTTCTCAGGTCGCCCTATTGACCTGGGAGTTATTGTTGGTGGTGCCTATGAGGGAATCCTCGTTACTTTGCCTTTGAAATTTTCAAACTTAAATGTAAATGGCCTTAACAAGAACGCTATTAACGGACTTATTGAAATTGCCCAGACATCATTCCACAGCTCCGTGAAGGGCTTCATTATCGCAGGTCTTGATGATGGAGACGTTTTAAAAGGAACAAAGGAAGGGGCCATTTTTGGAGCAACTACGGCAGGAATCAAAATTCTTTTGCTTGGATTTAGATACAACCCAAGAAATCTTGTAACGCAAGAAATGATTGATGAATATATCGAAAATGAACATAATCCAGTTGTTTCCGACAGGGCCTACGATGGAAATGGAATCAAACTCTCTAAAAGGGCCTTTGATAGAGTGACCTGGAGAAAGGACTCATTTTTACGCTTAATAACGAATGCCAGAAGCTTTGAAACAGCAGGAATGTCCAGCATCGCTGCAAAGGATATTTCGGACACAGAAACACTCATCCACGAATCTCTTCACTTTGCCCAAGAAATAAAATTTGGAGCTGCTAATTTTTATTACCAGTATTTAAGAAGTATGTGGAAATTTGGGGCCAGTATTTTTGAAGATTATGTTTTTTGTGAAAATGGAGCTTGCTCTCCATAAAAAGCCCTCTTATTCAGAGGGCCTTTCACGGAGGGAATCTTTCGGGATTTTAGCTATACTTTTTTACAACCGGCCAACATAAACATTACTTGGCATAACAATAGTTGAGCTCACTTGTTTATCTTTTTCGTCATCTTTGTCTTTTTCACCATTGCATGCCATAGCACTTGTTGCCATCATACCGACCAAAGTTACCATCATTAATAATCTCTTCATAATATCTCCTCATTTTTGAGAGTGAATAATTCTCAACTTGTTCTTACAAAATTAGTATGCCACAGCTACCCACTTCTTTGTCGGCCAGGTGTAAATTGATTGTCATTTTATTTATTGGCGCGATGGGCCAGTAAGATTATGTTGCTATTTACTACTCTTAATCCATCCAGTTAGTGATGAACGAAGAGCTTCATCTGCAGGCATATCTATTTCTTTTACTATCTTTCGAGGGACAAAAAGAGTGACTCCTCCAAAGAAATAACTGAATGGTAGATAGACTGCTATTGTCTCTTTTTTAAATGCATCTTCTGAAATATCGGAAGACTCTTCTCGTGTAATAAGACCCACAACCTGGGTATTAAATTCTTTAAATTCAATAACAACAACACGATTTAAATCCTCGTGAGCAGAACCTCCGAGCAAACTTATAAAATCTTTAAGAGGGCGATAAATTGCTTTTATAACTGGAAGTCTTTCAAATTTATTCGTAAAAAAAGAAATAATCTTACCGGTAATAAAATTACTAACCAATACTCCCACCAAGAATATCCCCAAAAATGTGACCAAAATGCCATATCCCGGGAAATAAAAATCACCTAGCAGTGCTTTGACATGAGGAGCAAATAAGTTTTCCATTCTGGTTGTTAACCAGACCAGGACAAAAATTGTCAGGGAAAGTGGTAAAACAACAATAAGACCGCGGATAAATATTGAATTGAGTTTTTTTATCATACTTTTAGATAGTACAACTCTTTGAAGCTAAAAAGAAGGCAAAAAAAAGCCCCACTTAAGGGGCTTTTTTTGAAAAATTACTTTTTCTTTGTAGCTTTTCTTCTTGTAGCTTTTTTCTTTGGAGCTGCAGCAGCTTTCTTAGTTGCTTTTCTCCTCGTAG
>CAYGUN010000114.1:0-8391 GCA_964353025.1 uncultured Bacteriovoracaceae bacterium | reverse complement strand
AGTTTATTTTATGCAAAAAGTTTGGATTGCTTACGAAAAACTTTTAAAAGCAAAGACAAAAGAGAGTCGAGAAGAGCTTTTTAGCAACGCCTACGAAAATGTGATGAAAAATAGTACTTTTAAAAAGCAATTTAAGCACAGCTTGAAATTAAAAATGAGTTCAATGGCCAATTATGATATTTTTCAATTCTCACATTTTCTTTTAAATGAAGTAATTGGAGAATGTGAAGCTCGTTATTCTCAGAGAATGCCTAAATTTGGTCACAAGGCCTTTTTAATCACTATTGGTGATAGTACAGCAGCTTTAATCAGTAAAAAGTTAAATGAAACAAGAACAACTGCTCTGGGAATTGGATACTGCTCGAGAATCTGGAGAAGTGATATTGGAGTCAAGCTTCTAGGGAAATCACCTTTTATTGATCAGATTTTAAATCCAGGTAAATGTGGTGCTCATTACTCTGTTGTTGTTGGGCAGAAGATGATGAACAAGCAATGTCATTACCTTGTTCGAAATTCGTGGGGAGATAAATGGACTTCTTCAAATAGAAAATGCCATGTACAACTTGCAAGTGGTAAAAAAATGAATGTTTATCCGCACGCAATATCAAATTTAGCAGGAGCGAAAATACTAGGTTGTTGGATTAGTCGAGACGATTTATTTTCTAATATGTATGATTTAACCTGGCTTGAGTAATGTATAAGATTTCTTTTTTTGTACCTACTGAAAATTGTGAAGAAGTAAAGAATGCTTTATTTGGAGTAGGGGCAGGCAGGATAGGGAACTATGACTGTTGCTCATTTGAAACCCAAGGGGTGGGGCAGTTTAGACCGTTATCAGGTAGTAAACCCTATTTAGGTTCGCAAGATTCTCTGGAGAAAGTGGTCGAAATTAAGGTGGAGATGGTCTGTGCAGATTCTTTGCTTGAGCAAGCGATTAAGGTGCTAAAAGAATCACATCCTTACGAAACTCCCGCTTACGATGTTTTTCAAATGATGGATATTTAGCCTGTAAAAATCTCTCAATACTCTTAATTTAGTAAAAATAGATGAAGCTTTAGAGTAAGGTACTTCTATGTTAAAACTGTTAATAACTTTATTCCCAATATTGGTTTTTTCAGGCCCCGTCCTTACTGCTCATAAGGGAAGTTGGAAAGATCATATTTATCCCCAAAACTCATTGCAATCTTTAAAGAAAGCCGTTTATGAGAAAAAATTTAAGGCCATAGAGTTTGATGTTTTATTATCAGGTGATAAGAAGTTAATCTTGGCCCATGATCAAAAATTGGATAAACTTACCAACTGTTCGGGAAATATTAAGGATAAGAACACGGACTATTTATTAAATTGCATGATTGAAAAAAATACTCTTCTTCCTGTTACTCTTCTTTTAAATAAGAAGGTTGCAAAGCCTCAAGCATTAGTAACAATTGACAAGACTCTATCGACATTTCAAGATTCAGAGTTAGAGCTTATTTGGGTAGACTTAAAAGATAATACTATCGAAGCTGCGGAATCACTTCTGCAAACGATACAAAATGGTAATTTCTCTGAGCATTTTGTAAGAAGTATTGTCGTTAATACGACAAATATTGAAGTGCTTAAATTTATAAAAGCTCATAACCCTTCCATCGGTCGAAGTATTGAAGGTAAATGGGGGGCAGAGCCTCTTGTTGATTTGGATTATTATCTGGGTGATAAAGTTTTGCCTTTTATTACCCATTTATCTTTGAATCTAGGAATAAGGCTTGGAGATGAATCTCTGCTTAGAATACTTGGCAAAAAGAAAAGATTTAACAGTAGGTTTGAAAATCTTCTACGCTTATCTCATTTTTATGGAATTAAAGTTATTGGTTGGACCGTTAATAATAAGAAAAAAATTAAGAGACTCTCAGAATATAAACTTGATTTCTTACTCACTGATAGAATAGATCTTAAGCAGTAACATACTGACTATATATAAATTAGACACTTTTATCATCATTTTCGTCTAAAAACTTGCCATTGGAGCAAACATACTTTTTTACTCAAGATATCTCGCTTGATACCCGATAAAGCTAGTAGAGAATAATCTCTTTGGAGATTTAAAATGGTAAAATGGTTTTTAATTAGATTTGGAGTCTTGTTCGGGGGAGCACTGCTTTCTCTTCAAGCTATGGGTGAAGAGGGCGAATTACTTAAGGTAAAGATGTACAAGTCTCCTCGAAGAGAGATGTCTATCATCGTAACACCTGAAGGCTATTACCCTCAAAAAATCTCAGTTTTTAAAGGTGAGAAGGTAAAGTTCTTTGTTACTTCTACCGTTGGTGATCCCTCATGCTTTCTTATAAAAGATCATGATATCTATTTATCGGCATTTAAAGGAAACTTAACTGAAGGTGAAGTTCACTTTCGGGATGCTGGAGAATTTGAGTTTTATTGCCCTTCGACCAAACACAAAGGGCTTATAACTGTGATTAAAAAACGAGATCCAACACGCGCGATTGCCTCGAAAAAAGTCGAGACTCGTAAAGAATGGACACCAAGAGAATAAATATATGAGTTCAGTATTTAAGGACGCTATTAATACTTTCCTTGCGCCAGTAAAGCACTTGCTGGATGATCCTTCTGTATCTGAAGTCATGATTAATGGCCCTTTTGAAGTTTTTGTTGAACAGGGTGGTCTGGTTAGATTAACAGATGCAAAATTCCCAGATGAAGAAGCTCTACAAGCAGCAATGCGGGCCATTGCTCAATCAGTTGGACGTGTCATTGATGCTGATAATCCTCAGTTGGATGCTCGTCTTCCAGATGGCTCTCGTATTGCGGTTGTCCTACCTCCCATGGCCAAGGCCGGAACTTCGGTGGCAATTAGAAAATTCTCAGAAGAAAAGCTCGGTTTGAAAGACCTTATTAATTTTGGATCACTTTCTGCTGATGGGGCCAGGTTTTTAGATTGTATAATGTTTATTGGAAAAAATACTCTGGTCTCAGGTGGTACTGGTTCAGGAAAGACGACGATGCTTAATGTTTTGGGATCTCGCATGCCTGATACTCAAAGATTATTGGTTATTGAAGATTCAGCAGAACTCCAAATAAAAGCATCTCACGTGGTTTACCTTGAATCTCGCCCAGGAAATCCTGAGCGAGGAATAAAAGAAGTTTCAATTAGAGACTTGATGAGATCTGCCCTGAGAATGAGACCAGATAGAATCATAGTTGGAGAGGTTCGTGGTCCTGAGGCCTTGGATTTACTCCAGGCCATGGGAACAGGACATGATGGTTCCATGGGAACAGTTCACGCCAATACTCCTAACGATGGTTGTACTCGCCTTGAGACACTTTGTTTGATGGGAGAGACTCGGATTCCACCAGATGCTATTCGTAAAATGGTTGGTTCAGCTCTTCATTTGATTGTGCAATGTAATAGATATTCTGATGGAGGTCGTCGTACCTCTCATATTTCTGAAGTTCTTGGAGTTGACGCTAATGGGCGTTATGTCACCAAAGATATTTTCAGATGGGTTCAAAGAGGAAAAGATCCTGATTCAGGAAAGTTTATTGGAGAAATGGTCCCAACAGGTTACGTTCCCACTTTTTTTGATGAGATTATTGTTAACAAACTTCCTTTTCCCAAATCTAAATTTATGCCTCCTGACTGGGCAATTCCGCTATTGAAAGGTAAGAAAGCGGCTTAGTGAAGAAATAATCCCCTGCAGTTTTGACCCAAAGGTGGTTTTTGAGCTAATATTCCAGAAAATTAAGGAGATATCATGTCAAAAATCAAGGCCATCCATGCACGTCAAATATTAGATTCAAGAGGAAATCCAACGGTTGAAGCAGATGTTATTACAGAGAAGGGCATCATCGGTCGAGCGGCAGTTCCTTCTGGAGCGTCAACTGGTTCAAGAGAAGCACTGGAACTTAGAGATGGCGATAAGTCTTACTATATGGGTAAATCAGTTCGCATCGCGATTGAAAATATAAATAAAAAGTTAGCTCCTGCTTTGCTTGGACTTGAGGTTGAAGACCAATCGGGTATTGACAAAAAAATGCTGGAACTTGATGGGACTGAGTATAAGAAAAACCTCGGGGCCAATGCTTTACTGGCAGTTTCGATGGCCACGGCCCGTGCTGCTTCTTATGACCAGGGAATGGCCTTATATAAGTATCTGTATGATTTTTTGAAAGTTCCAAACCCTGTTGGGAAACTGCGCTTCCCAACACCTTTAATGAATATTATTAATGGGGGAGAACACGCTTCAAATAACTTAGATATCCAAGAGTTTATGATCGTGCCTCATATGAAAAAAAGTTTTGGTGAAAACCTAAGGGCCGGAGTTGAGATTTTTCATCATTTAAAACAAGTGTTAAGTTCAAAAAACTATTCAACCAATGTTGGAGATGAGGGGGGATTTGCTCCATCACTAAAATCTCATGATGAGGCGATGGATTGTATTCTAGAGGCCATAGAAAAAGCAGGTTATAAAGCCGGCGATGAAATCTCTTTTGCTCTTGATTCCGCGGCCAGTGAGTTTTACAACAAAGAGAAAAATGTTTATGTGATTGAAGGTAATGAATTGAGCTCCAATGATATGATTTCTTATTATGAAAAAATGATTAATAAATATCCTATTTACTCAATAGAAGATGGGCTAGATGAAAGTGATTTTCAAGGATGGGTTAATTTAACAGCAAAGCTTGGTAAGCGCTGTACGCTAGTGGGTGATGATTTATTTGTTACTAATGAGAAAATTCTTCAGCGTGGAATAGATGAAAAACAGGCCAATGCTATTTTAGTTAAGGTAAACCAAATTGGAACTTTGACTGAAACTTTTAATACACTTGATCTTGCTTATAAGAATAATTTTAAGGCCATTATCTCTCACCGTTCAGGGGAAACAGCAGATAGCTTTATTGCTGACCTCGCGGTCGCAACAGGCGCAGGCCATATTAAAACAGGCTCCGCTAGTCGAAGTGATAGGATAGAAAAATACAATCAACTGCTAAGAATCGAAGAAGAGCTTGGCAGTTCAGCAGTTTACGAACCAGTGAAATAAATAATACCTGAGTATTAAGCTCAGGCATTGTTATAAATCCTTACATTTGACTGAAATGCTTGGTCAAATCATTCTTAGCTTACCAAAATAGTATGAAATTCAACAAGGAAGGGGGATATCATGAGACAAGGTTGGCTCATTTTACTTTTATCTATTATTTCTACCAGTGCGTTTTCAGCAAAACATGATGGTTATATTGTTAAACTAAAAAAAGAATACAGTTCATTTTTTGGTTCACGCAATTTAGTCAAAACTATTTTTGGGACTTTTACTCAAATTAAAAAAGATGAGCTTTCTCAATTTGAGGGACGTTCTGACGTTGAGTATATTGAGCCTAATTATATTTATACCGTTGAAAATTTTGGAGGAGCGACACTTCAAGACTCGGCTACTTTTGAACAGCAATGGGGTCTTAATAATGATGGAGAGAACTCTGCTACCCCAAAAGCACAAGGGAAAGCTGGTGAAGATATTAACGCCCTTAAAGCTTGGGAGATAACTCAAGGCAGCTCTGATATTGTTATTGCTGTCATTGATACTGGTGTTGATTACAAACATAAAAATCTTAAAGAGAATATTTGGTTTAATGAAAAAGAACTTAATGGCCGGCCAGGTGTTGATGATGATGAAAATGGTTTTATCGATGATATAAATGGTTATGATTTTGCTAATAATGATAGTGACCCATTGGATGGACATGGACATGGTACTCATTGTGCTGGAGTTATTGGAGCATCTCACAATGATGTAGGGATTAAGGGAGTCATGGCCAAAGTCAAAATTATGAGTCTTAAGTTTCTTACGGATTCAGGAAGAGGGGACTTAATGGCCGCAGTTAAATCCATTGATTATGCCATAAAAAATGGGGCCACTATATTAAGTAACTCATGGGGTGGTGGACCTGAAACTCAGGCCTTGAAAGATGCTATTGAAAGAGCAAATGAAGCAGGAGTTGTTTTTGTTACTTCCGCAGGAAATAGTTCACAAAATAACGATAAAACTCCCGCATATCCTGCAAATTATAAAGTCGATAACGTGATTTCAGTTGGAGCAATGGCACAAAATGGAAAGTCTGCAAGTTTTTCTAACTATGGGAAAACCACAGTTCATGTTTATGCTCCCGGAGTTGAAATCATCTCAACCGTGAAAGGTGGAAAGTATCAGAAGATGAGTGGGACTTCGATGGCAGCACCTCATATTGCAGGTGTTGTGGGACTTATTCGAACCATGGAGCCCAATTTATCTCCCAAAGAGATTCGAGAAAGATTAATTAAAACATCAGTTAAAACAACAACCTTAGACCAGAAATCACTTTCTGGTGGCCGGGTTGATGCTTTTAAGGCCCTCCAGTAGGGAGAGTTGAATGGGCCTGAAGGTAAGTTCGGGCCCATTTTTTCTTACCATTCAGACTTAACTTATTGAAATTTAATGCTTTATTCAATAATTCGGTTGTCTTGGTCAGGTGATTCTTCTAGACTTGAGAGGAGGGCAAGCCATAAGGGTTCTTGCCGCTTTGATTTCTCCCCTACCCAGGGTTGAAAAGGAGGTTCATGATGAACTCAAAACTACTTCTGGGATTTACCTTTTGCCAATCTAATCAAGTTCAACGAGTTAATGGTTTCAGACTACGCTTTGATAACAAATATTTTTCTCAGCCAAATCTTGTCATGTCGTTAATGAGTCCTTTCACCATTGATTCTAATGATGAAGAAAAGTTAATTAGCGATTTAAGTGATGAGCTTGAATCCTTTTTTTTCGGGCATGAAGAAAACTTAAATCTCACATTTAGTAAATTGGATGTTTTTTCGTATTCTAAAAATCGAATTTTGAATTTAGCACCTGATATTCATTTTGATATGGATCATTGTACTGAGTCTCTTCAAGAGATTACTAGAAGCTATATTTATGACAGAGACTTAAAAAATAAAACTCAATTAAATAAGCTTTTTTTGCCCTTGGCCCGCTTTAAAGATGATGTACAATTAGAGCTTGCTCTAACACAGGCAAAAAGGGAATTTGATTTGCCTATCGATTTACCACTTGGATCTGTTTCTCTATTTAAGAAAAGAGGACAACATTGGTACGAAAGAGCAGTCCTTATGCCTTTTAATGATGCCACAAACTCATTTTTACAATTAGGTGTAAGCTAACTAGTATAAGAATATGAATACTTACTTCATATTGTTACTATTGCTTTTCTCGTTTCATTTGCATGCGGCAAAATCAGTGCAATCTTACTATCCTCCGTTACTTCTTTTAAATGAATCCAATTGGCAGTTGGAATTTAATAACGACATATTTCAGACTGAGGCAACTTGGGATAAAGATGGAACCGTTGGCGAGCTTGCAACCAATGAATCTTTTACTCAGATTCAATCGGAAATAGTCGGTAGCTATGGAGTCACTCCTGATTTGCAATTCTCTTTTGGTGGTAGAATGAGAAGTAACTCTGCAGATATGAATAATTCAGGAACGACTGAAAGTGCAAGTGTGACAGGTATTGAGTCTGCTTTAGTCAAGCTTGTTTATAAAATGGCCACGGTTGGAAATATTCACTTAGGAATGGAAGTTGAATATAGGAAAAAGCTTTTCAGAAATCAGGCCTTTGATGGAACGAAGCCGTACGAGTTTATTGTCTTGGGTGATGAAGGTGATGAGCAGTATATTGGAGGGCTTTTTACCTATTATCATCCTGAGTATCAAAATACGTTGGCCTTTAATTTTGGTTACCGTATACCGGGAGATAATTTGGCCAATGAAATGGTCTTGGGTTTTGAAGGTGCGATAGGGTATAAAAGGCTTGCACTAGTTGGAAATTTTGAAAGTGTATTATCTATGAATGATGATCCTCTTGCAGGGGGACAAAGAAACAATATCGATAGCTCTCCTTCCAATCTCTACAATAGTGCGAATAGGCAGTGGAATAAATTATCAGGTGGTATTAATTTTGCTTTTTCGAGAACTTGGAGGATCGAGTTAAGAGGAGGGGCGGTGACTAGTGGGCGTTCGACCGATAAAGGGAAATTTTATATGGCGAACCTTATTTATCGCTCTACAGAGATCTCAGTTAATGAAATCGAACAAGAACGTTACAAGGAATACACTCTTGAAGGAGAGATTTCTAAAATTTCAGGCAAAAAAAAATACTTTGTTATGGATAAAGGATTAAGAAATGGTAGCTACAAAGGAATGAAGGTTGATATCTATAGAAAAATAAGTCCACTCAAAAGTGATTTATTAGCAACAGGTTATGTTATTGATGTTATGGATAAAACTTCTATTGTGAAAATAAAAAAATACTATATTAATAAATCACTAAAAGTGGGGGACACCGTTCGAGGTGGAATGATTTCCC
>CAYGUN010000113.1:0-8447 GCA_964353025.1 uncultured Bacteriovoracaceae bacterium | reverse complement strand
TAACCAATAACTTGAATTCTCTTTTCATTTACAAGAGGTCGCACCCAGCGTCTAGATTGCTGCCAGGAGCTTTGGTTTGTAATAGGTGAAGTATGGTGCATTAGGCATGATATAATATATTCGCTTACGGCCTGTTCTCTAATTAAGTTTCCATTTAATATTGGAGCTTCTGTACTTTGTATAAAATCAATGGAGTAATTATCGTAGCCAGAATTTGGATGAATTATAAGCTTACAATTGGCCATAACTTGAAAGGGAATGTCTTCAACTTTGGTTGAAGAATTGGTTATTAAGATATTTTCTTTTTTGGGATATTTTTCACTCCACTGAAGTTCAGAGAAAGACTCAATTAACTCTCTTTCTTTTGTTCTAAAGCCCTCAGACATATAACTAGAATAGTCAGTGCGATAAACCTGGTATTGCATAGTCACAAGATAACTTAATGTCTTATATGTGACTAGGACAAAGACATTGACACAATGCTGTGCAGTTTGTATAAAAAACTTTTAGCGAGGAATTATGATTTCAATTAAATCGGCACGGGAATTAGCGTTAATGAAGGAGTCTTGCCTAATAGCTGCAAGAACACTTGATTATATTGAAGATAAAATAAAGATTGGTATGAGTACGGAAGATGTTAATCGTCTTTGCCATAATTTTATTATTGAGAATAAGGCCACTCCATCATGCTTGAATTACCACGGTTTTCCTAAGTCTGTGTGTACATCACTTAATGAAGTGATTTGCCATGGGATTCCATCCAAGAAAGATATTTTAAAAGATGGCGATATTCTCAATGTTGATGTGACAGCTTATTTTAACGGTTTCCATGGAGATACGAATAGAACTTATCTTGTTGGAGATGTGAACCCTGAAGTGAAAAGATTAGTTGAAGTCACTTATGATTGCCTGATGGCGGCCATCGATATTGTGAAGCCAGGAACAAGACTTGGAGATATTGGCGCTATTATTCAAAAAATGGCAGAAGATAATGGTTATAGTGTCGTAAGAGAATATTGTGGCCATGGAATTGGTCGAGAGTTTCACGAAGACCCACAGGTCTTGCATTACGGAAAAAAAGGCACAGGAATTGAGCTTAAAAAGGGAATGACTTTTACTATCGAACCCATGATTAATATGGGGAAAAGAAACTGCAAAGTTTTAGATGATGAGTGGACTGTTGTGACTGTTGATGGGAAACCTTCGGCCCAATTTGAGCATACTATTGTTGTGACTGATGATGGTGCTGAAGTTATGACAACGACGAATTAAGAGTTTTCTTTTTCGTCTTCGAGTTCTTTTTTTCTTTTAGCTTCTTCTTTTCTTTTTTTCTCAATAAGTTCTTGGTTACAATCATAAACAAGTCTATCAATATCTTTTAGTGAGCCCATGATTTTTACGGCCATGTTTTTCTCTCGCAGTATTCTCTTTGCGGGGATATCCATTTGAAGATATTTAAGTCTTTCATAATAATAACTTAAAAGTGGAATTCTTTTTTCCAGACAATCAACAGTAGGACAACTTTGCTGAACATTTGAAATAAAGTCATGAAGCATGTTGGGAACATCTTTGATAAACTCTCGAATTAATCCCTTTTGGGTGTAAGTGATTCTGGGATCTTCTGTCTTAGGAATCACAAATGCTTTTTCATGATATTTAATGATTTGATCGAGTAGAGTCACTGAAGGGTATTGAGTATTAGGAGAACAAACCGCATTCAGAGTAGTTCTCTGAAACTCAATCGTGCCAAGATTAATAATCTTGGCCATAAGTTCATTATTTAACCGGTAAGTGGCCAGGTATTTATACCCTTCTTTGTGGTACTTCACTTCTTCTTCTGCAAGGCAATGCAGAATAGGCTTTGCCCATAAAGAGCTGCTAAAACTTAGTAAAAGTACCCAAAAGATGTATTTCATAATAATCACATCGGCTTTTTGTTTAATAGGATTTAAAATGAGAAGTCTAACTGGCCAATTTTGCCAATTTTTGAGAGAAAAGCTCCAGTATGAAAGAAATGAGTTTAGTTGAGCATTTAGAAGAGCTGAGAACCAGGCTCATCCATATAATTGTGATCCTTATCGTTGGATTCGGCATTTGCTACTCCAGTGGAGAGTATATTGCTGAATACCTCATGGCCCCACTTCGAGCGGCGTTGGATGTTGATGGAAAGATTGTTTATCTTGGCCTATTAGATAAAGTATTGGCCCAGTTCCAGCTGGCATTTTGGTCCTCGCTCCTTTTGACGTCTCCTTTGTGGTTCCGAGAAGTTTGGCTTTTTATTAAACCTGGTCTTTATGATAAGGAGAGAAAAGTTATTCTTCCTTTTATCCTGGTTGGCTTTGTTCTTTTTTGGCTTGGCGTGGGCTTTGGCTATTACCTGGTTTTTCCCTATACCTTTGAAACAATTATGAGCTTTGGGGTTCAAAATATCCAAGCGACTTTGAGCTATCACGATTACTTGATCCTCGCAGTGAAGGTTTTAGTTTTTTTAGGAGTTGTTTTTCAACTGCCTAATCTTATGATTATTCTGGGGTTTATGAATCTTGTGACAAAGTATTCACTAAGAGAGTTGCGCAAATATGTTTATGTGGCCTTTGCTATTGTCTCGGCGTTACTTACTCCACCAGACGTTATTACGATGATGGCCCTGTGGTTTCCACTTGTGGCCTTGTATGAAGTTGGAATTATTGCCGTGGCAATGATTGTTCACCCTTATTTACATCGAAAATATGCGAGTGATTCTACTGTTGAATAGGATTTTCTGATTCATCCATCATATCTAGGGATGCTGTTTTTCGAACCTTCGTTTCTGTTTCAAGCTCTTTAATAACTTCATCAGGAACTGAGATGGCGCGGTATTTTCTGCCATTAGTTGTTCGAATCCAAAAGCCATCAATAACCTCTGTGCGCGACATTATCTTAATGGGCTTAATTGTGACGATGTGATTGAGGTTGATGAGAATCTCAATCTCATTATTCATGAGAGCTTCATTTTGTTTCGGATCGAGAATGACAAATTTTTTGAATTCCATGGTCCAGACTATACAGAGGTTAAGGGAGGAATTAAACCCCTCTAGATAAAATTTACACTACGCGCAATTGGCTCAGAAAAAGCTCCTATCACCAATTACGCGCAGCCTGCGATTTGGGTGATATTTGTCAGGAAATCCCAGGGGTTATATCATATGCTCACAACCATATTTCAGTAGAATAACGATTAGTTTACATCTAAGGAGAAAGCGATGAAGTTCTTAATTTGTTTGGCATTCTTGTCCACTATCTCTATGGCCGAGATTCATGAAGTAAAAATGCTCAATAAAGGCAGTGATGGAGAAAAAATGGTTTTTGAGCCAGATTTTCTAAAGGTTAAAATGGGCGATTCGGTTAAGTTTATCCCTGTAGATAAAGGGCATAATGTTTATTACATGAAGGAGAAAGAAGCTCTTCCAGATGGTGTTGATAAAAAAGATTGGAAAGGAAAGATTAATAAAGAGTTAACAGTGAAAATTGATAAAGAAGGAGTTTATGTTTATCAGTGCAAGCCTCACTATGCGATGGGAATGATCGGAATGGTCGTTGCTGGAAAGCCTGTTAATTTAGAGAGCACAAAGAAAATTAAATTTAGAGGGATATCAAAAAAGAGAGCAGTCAAGTTACTAGAAGAAGCAGCTAAAATTAAATAAGTGGATATAATCGTTGGAAGCTCTATCGCCTGAAATTAATCTATGCACTCATTGTGGGCTAGAAGCAATAAGACCTGTCTTTAATGAGGATAAGGTCTTTTGTTGTTTTGGCTGTAAGAATGTCTATTCTATTCTAGAGAGTAATAACCTTTTAAAGTTTTATGATTTAAGAAAAAGTTCTACTTTTTACAGAGATGCATTGCCGGTTTCATCTGATAGGGATGAATTCGCCTATTTAGATAGAGCTGAATTTCTCGCTGATTATGCTATAGAGTACCAAGATAAAATAGTATTAAACTTCTTTGTGGAAGGAATTCATTGCAGTGCTTGTATGTGGCTGATTGAAAAACTGGATGAGTACTTTGATAATATTTCTAGTATTAAAGTTAATTTAAGCAATTCCACCATAAAGCTCTGCGTACAAAAAGATAAACCGAAAATTTCAAATATCATTCAGCAACTCAGCACATGGGGATATAGAGCGCATCCCATTGCAAACAATGAGCAGTTGGATAAGTTAAGTGGTAACTCTGACAAGAATGACCTGGTGAGAATTGGTGTCGCGGCAGCATGTATGGGAAATATCATGCTTTTTTCTATCTCTATTTATGCTGGGGCCCAAGGGCATGTGAAAAGTCTTTTTGAGGTTTTATCTATGCTTCTTTTCATTCCAACTTTACTCTATAGTGCCAAACCATTTTTTATTCAATCCTACCAAGGCCTGATTCAAAAAAGGTTTTCAATTGATATTCCTATTGCCTTGGCCTTAATCCTTGGAACCATGTCAGGGCTAAGCTATCTATTCTTTAATATTGGTCAGCTGTATTTTGATACGCTCTCATCCTTAGTCTTTTTAATTTTGGGCTCTCGTTTTCTATTGAAAAAAACACGACAAAAAGGACTAGATGGAAGTGACTTGAAAAACTTTTTCTCTCATAGTGTTGTTTATAAAAAAGAAAATGAAGGCTTTTTTCAAACGACCGCCAAATATATTAAACTTGGTGATGTTTTAAAGATTCTACCCAATACCTATATCCCAGTTGAAACAAAGGTTCTAGAAGGAGAAAGCTATTTAGATACTTCTTTTATTTCAGGTGAGAGTATGCCGATTAAAGTTTCAAAGGGTGCACTTGCTATATCGGGAAGTAAAAACTTATCAAATGATATTATAGTAGAGGTGACTTCGACACTTTCTAACTCTAGAATTAGCCATATTCTTAATGAAGTAGAAGAGGGAAACTCTAAAAAGAGTAGTTTCTTAGGAGCAACAGAGAAATATGCAAAATTGCTTATTATAACCTCAATCATTTCAGCGGTAGTAGTCTTCTTATATATTTCTCAGCAATATTCCTATGAAGAAGGAGTATTTAGGGCCTTGTCCATCCTCATTATAACTTGTCCATGTGCTCTAGGTTTAATTGTTCCCCTTGTTTTTTCAAACTCCCTGAAAATACTGGCAAAGAAAAGTGTCATTGTGAAAGACCCTGTTGCTTTAGAGAAAGTGAAAGGGATTAAAAATATTTTCTTAGATAAGACGGGAACTCTTACCCATGGAAAATTTAAAGTGAAAAAAATTATAGGTAGTCAGGAACAAGAAATTGCCAATCTTGTTTATTCGCTTGAATTACAATCTTCTCACCCCATTGCTTTGTCTTTAGTTGAGTATTTTCAATCTGAAGGGGCTTCTCAAGTTGAAGTACAATCATTTCAAGAAATAGTCGGGCAAGGAGTGCAAGGAGTTTACAATGGTTGTTTATGGGAAATAAAAAATAAAAATATTTCATTAGTCTCAAGGGAAGATAAAACAAGCGAATCTTATGTAGGGCTTTACCGAAATCAAGAATTAGTCACAACTTTCATTCTAGAAGACTCATTAAGAGCAGGCATTGTTGATGATGTTAAAATTTTAAAGAAAAACTTTAATCTTTATCTCTTATCAGGAGATAAAAAGACTCATGTGCTCGAAGTGGCAAATAAGCTTGGGATAAATCCGGATAATTGCTTTTGGGAAATGACCCCTGAATCAAAGAGAGCGGTCATAAAGCAGACTCCTAGCAGTCTCATGATTGGGGATGGGGCCAATGATGCTGCAGCTTTAAGTGAAGCCCAAATAGGGATGGCCACGAGGGGAAATGCAAAGATAGGGCTTAGAGTCTGTGATGTCTATTCTTTAAAAGAGGGGATTTCTTCACTACGTGATTTCCTCTATATTGCAAACTCATCTCACTCTCAAATTAAGAAGAATATTCTGATTGCCTTTATTTATAATATAATTGGTGTTTCTCTTGCGGCTTATGGTTATGTCGGTCCATTCTTTGCTGCTGTTTTTATGCCTGTGAGCACTCTTTTTTTAACACTCATCAATTATGTAGATACGCGAAATTTAAATCGAGAACTAGGAGTTATTAAATGAATGTCATTTTATTATTAATTCCTATTAGTTTATTACTAGGTGGTTGTTTCTTGGCTCTTTTTATTTGGGCCGTTAGAAGTGGACAATATGATGATGTGGAAACTCCCTCTCAAAGAATAATATATAAAGAAGATGAATAAAAGGAGACTTGAATGTCTGAAGAAGAGAAGTTAGAAACCTTTAGTTACGATGATAAAATCGTTAAGCTATTTATTTATGCCACTTTACTTTGGGGCTTTGTGGCCATGCTCTTGGGAGTTACTATCGCTTTTCAATTAGCTGACTGGAGGTTTAACTTTGGTCTTGAGTGGTTAACTTTTGGAAGACTGAGACCTCTTCACACAAATGCAGCGATTTTTGCCTTTGTTGGAAACAGTATGTTCGGAGGGATTTATTACTCCCTACAAAGGCTTTGCAAGGCCAGGCTTTATAATGACTATCTCAGCAAAGTTCACTTTTGGGGTTGGCAGTTAATTATTGTAAGTGCTGCTGTTTCAATTTTAATGGGATTTTCAACAGGTAAAGAATACGCAGAGCTAGAGTGGCCAATTGATATAGGAATCACTTTTATTTGGGTTATCTTTGCAGTTAACTTCTTTGGAACGCTTTTCAACAGAAGAGAAAAGCATATCTATGTGGCCATTTGGTTCTATATCGCAACAATTCTAACTGTCGCTGTTTTACATATTGTAAACTCACTTGAATTTCCGGTTTCATTTATGAAATCCTATCCTATATTTGCTGGTGTCCAGGATGCTTTAGTTCAGTGGTGGTATGGGCATAATGCAGTTGCCTTTTTCTTGACGACTCCGATTTTGGGTTTAATGTATTACTTCGTGCCCAAGGCCGCAAACAGGCCTGTTTATAGCTATAGACTTTCAATTATTCACTTCTGGTCTCTTGTCTTTATTTATATTTGGGCCGGGCCTCACCACCTTTTATATACGTCTTTACCTGAATGGGTTCAAACTCTGGGGATGATATTCTCTATCGCTCTCTGGGCGCCAAGTTGGGGAGGGATGATTAATGGACTTCTCACTCTCAGAGGTTCTTGGGATAAGGTCAGACGAGATCCAACTCTCAAGTTCATGGCCGCTGCTCTCACCTTTTATGGGATGGCCACATTTGAAGGGCCACTATTATCGATTAAGTCTTTTAATTCTCTGGCCCATTACACAGATTGGATTGTAGGACACGTACACTCTGGAACCATTGGTTGGAACTACTTTATGGCAGCGGGGATTTTATACTATCTAGTTCCAAAACTTTGGAAAACTAAAATATATAGCATTCAACTAGGACAGATGCAGTTTTGGACTGCCACCATCGGTCTTGCTCTTTATATGGTTTCCATGTGGGTTGCAGGAATCACTCAAGGTCTAATGTGGAGAGCAATTGATTTGGAAACGGGGAATCTTGTTTATCCTCATTTTATTGAAACAGTTATTCGAATTGTCCCGATGTATTGGGTTCGTGCTTTTGGTGGAACTTTAGTTTTGATTAGTTTTGTTATTATGATTTACAATCTTGGTAAAACAATTGCTTCGGCCCAAGCAGATGTTGAAGATGAAAAGTTTAAGGCCAAGCCTTTAGTGAAAACTAAAAGAGGTAGTCTTTTTAACCATCGAAATCTTGAAGGTGTTCCTGCTATTTTTTCAATTTTGGTTCTAGTGGCTGTTTTAGTCGGAACTTCTATTGAACTTATACCTTCATTTATGTCTACTAGTTTTATTGAAAAAAGTGATGAGATTACTCCTTACACTCCACTTGAGTTGGCTGGTAGAGATATTTATATCAGAGAGGGGTGTTACACTTGTCACTCACAAATGATTAGATCAATACCATCAGAAACAATGAGATATGGAAAATATTCTAAAGCAGCAGAGTTTGTATACGATCGCCCTTTTCAATGGGGCTCAAAGCGGACTGGGCCTGATATTGCCAGAGTTGGTGGTAAATATCCTCATATGTGGCATTACAGACATATGCTAAATCCAAGAGAAGTCACTCCTGATTCTATTATGCCAAACTATGTGTGGTTATTTTCTAAAAAAACTGATTTTAATATTCTCCCTCGTAAACTCAAGGTTATGAAGGCCCTAGGTGTTCCTTATTCTGATGAACAGATAAATAATGCAATTCCTAATGCAAAAGAGCAGGCTGAAGAAATTATGGCCATACTGATTGAAGGTGGGGTTGATGAAAAAATGAAAGATAAGCAAATTATTGCTCTGATTGCGTATCTTCAACGTCTTGGAGTCGAAGGATCTTATATAGAGGATGCTCCAACAGAAACCAAGAAGGAGGAATAATGAAACAACTTGTACTATCAAATTGGAATATTCCAATAC
>CAYGUN010000112.1:0-8516 GCA_964353025.1 uncultured Bacteriovoracaceae bacterium | reverse complement strand
ATTCTATTTGTTATGAACCAGCATTCTGATTTCACTATTGAAAATCACTTCGATTTTGTCATTATCAACAATATCCTGAACAATACCAGGACCAAATTTCTTATGCTCAATAATATCGCCTTTAAGAAAGCTGCCTCTAATTGAGTAAGGAACTGAATCTGCTTTGGCCTTTGCCATTTCTTGTTTCCAAAGTTCTGGAACCGGGATAGTTTTCTTAGACGCTCTTCTGGTTCGAGTTGCCCCTGTTTTTTTAACTGGAGCACTTCTGAAGTTATGAGTGGCCTTACAGGTATTACACTCAACTTTTCCTGGAGTGTTCGCATTTTTCATTGTTACAATAATATGCCCGAGGGTTAGTTTACACTTCCCACAATATGATACGACGTCCTTGCCAACAGAATACTGACTCATTTATGTTCCTTTCGTTTAGGTAAAAGTTAAAATAGAATGTTAACTATACCAGAGGATATTAGCATATCAGTGATGCAATGGCAGTAAAGAAAACAAAAAAGGAAATTTATTTACTAGATAAGGCGAAAACACTCCCTTCTGACCCGGGTTGTTACCTGATGAAAGATCTAAAAGAGAATATTTTATACGTAGGTAAAGCAAAAAATCTAAAAAATCGAGTAAAAAGCTATTTTGATTCTTCTGCTAAGACCGTAAAAACCAGCTTTATGGTGGGGCATGTTAGAGACTTTGACTTTATTGTGACGCAGTCTGATGCAGAAGCATTGGTACTTGAGAACAACCTAATTAAAAAGCATTCCCCTAAATACAATATTCGAATGAAAGACGATAAGTCTTATCCGTATATTATTATTGATACAGACGAACCCTTTGCAAGGCTTAAATATGTTAGGAAGCCAAAAAGAAAAAAAGGAAGACTTTTCTTCGGTCCGTTTCCTCATGGGACTAGCATCTCACTTTTGGCCCGAGTCTTAACTAAGAGTTTTAAATTAAGAGACTGTTCTCTTTCAGAGTTTAATCGTAGAAAACGACCCTGCCTGCTTTATCAAATGGATCAGTGTAGTGCTCCCTGCGTTTCCTATATTAGTGAAGATTTATATGAACAGGATTTAAAAAATACAATTGATATTTTAAAAGCAAAAAAAGGGGCCAAGAAAGTTATTAAGCAAATGCAAGAGCATATGTTTGAGTATTCTGATAACGAAGAATTCGAGAAGGCTTCATTATTAAGAGATAATATTGAAGTCTTAAATAGTTTTGTCGAAAATTCTCAAAAACAAAGTGCTGAAATTGTTAAAGATGAAAAAGATGTCGATATTGTGGCCTATTATGTTGGTGAGCAGGAAGTTGATATAAGTCTTTACTCAATAAGAGAAGGCCTTCTTATTGGCCATAAATCATTTTCATTCATTCATTCTGAGATTGATGATATTGAAAGTGAAGTAATTAGTTTTCTCATGCAGTATTATACTGAGACTCAAGAAATACTACCTAAGTTTTTGTATTCGATTTTTTCCAATGAAAATAATAAGACTTTTGAGTTGGCCTTAAATAAATCGTTGGAAGATTTAAATACTAATGTAAAAATTAAGATTCCAAAGTCAGGAAGGTATAAAGATCTTTTTGATTCAACCGCCAAGCATGCCCAAGAGTCCCAGAGAGTGAGGCTCGAAAATCAAGATAGTATGTATGTTGCTCTTTCTCGTCTTCAGTCTTTACTGAATATGAGAGAGCGTCCTCGAATTATCGAGTGTTATGACGTGGCCATATGGCAGGGAAAATCTCCCACTGCTTCTCAGATAGTTTTTGATGAAGGTAAGCCTGATAAGAAAAATTATCGACATTATAATTTAAAAGAATTGCCTGAGGGAAATAATGATTTTGCTATGATGAAAGAGGTTATTTCCAGAAGACTAAAAAAAGGCAACCTGCCCGATGTCTTCCTTATTGATGGGGGGAAGGCACAGGTGAGTACAGTTTGTGCTGTTCTTAAAGAGTTAGATATCGAAGTTCCAGTTGTTGGTATTGCCAAGGCCAAAACTCTGGGCGAAAAAAATTACACAAAAGACAATCTTAAAACTCAAGAGCGCTTAGTGATACCAGGTAGGGCGAATCCATTTATCTTAGGAAAAAGCCCTTCGCTTCTAAGGCTCTGTGTGGCCATGCGTGATGAGGCCCATCGTTTTTCAAGAATCCTTCATCACAAAAAAGAAGAAGGACGAATTTTTCATTCATGGTTAGATGAAGTTGATGGAATTGGAATTAAGACAAAAGAAAAACTACTTAAGCATCGACTTTTTTCACAAGAGAGAATGATGAATTTAACTCAGGAGCAAATTTCTTCGCTATTTGATGTGAATATAAGTACTGCTCAAAAAATTAAGCAGTACTTATCACGCTTAGTTTAGAATATGAATAACCTTGCGGTTGCCTTCTCCACATTCCATACATCTGGCAGTTTCTTGAACTATAAGGTTTTTGTAATCAGGAAGATGACTTAATAGAAGCTTGGAACCACAAATTCTACATTCATCAATAACTTTTTTAACTTCATCAACTCCACCAAAGTATTCCTCGAATTTTTCAAACTTTACATCTGAGTCCATATTAACTTCCCTTGTGTTAGACTATCTATCTAATATTTCGGAGTTAACTCGGAGCAACTTTAAGAAGTGTTTCTCAAATTTGGGGTGGGAAAAACTTATCTCTCATGCTAAGAGCATGCTATGGAAGAAGTGTTTAAAGAAAACTTGATTAAAATGCGCGGAGAGTTAGGAGCGGAAAGCTTTGCTACTGCATTGTTTGAGTCTTTAGCCTGGGAATGCTTTGATACTGAAAAGCCTAAAGAAGAAGCACCATCTGCTTTACCTATTGAGAAAGAAAAAGTCATTGAGTCCCTTCAAGAATACGCTAATAAAAAGGCCCGCGAAGGAGAGGAGGTTACTTTTAAAGGTGGAAGCATTGCTTTTAAAAAGCCGTTACCTGAAAACTACAAAGGTGAGCACAAAGATCAAGTACATTATCTTGAATTTAACAACCTTTATAAAAACGCTTTAAACCTTTATGAGAAGAATCTTTTAGATACCAGATATTTAATGGATACAGCTCATTCCAAATCCTCCTTAAAAAAGGCGATTAAAGTTCTTTTTGTTACTGATAAAATAAATACAGAAGTCATTGAGTCTGAAAACCTAGTGAGAAATACTCTTTCATGTTTTTTAAATGAAGAAGTAAACTCTCTATTTGAAAAAATGATTGGGGCCATGGGGTTAACCGTTGATGATTTCTTGATGAGTAAGTGCTCGACTGATTCTGATCTTGAACTTGTAAATCAGGAAGTACTTTTTTTTAGACCTCAATTTGTTATTACTCTTGGGGCGAGCTCTTCAAATACTCTCTTAGGAATTAAAGAAAGGCTTTCAAATATTCATGGCCAATTTTTTGAGAGAGTTTTTAACAAAAACGACATAAATGAATTTAGTTTTACAATTTGTCCCTTATTTAATCCTGAATTTCTTCTTATCAATCCTAATATGAAAAGAACGGCTTGGGTTGATATGCAAAAGGTGATGAAAGAACTAGGGCATTAAGTCTTTTATTCACTTTCTTCATTATAATATTGAATAAAATCAAAGGTTTTAATAAAATACTATTGTAGTACTGCTCTCGCGGTTCCATGGATGAGGAATTAGTGCATAGACAAGGATTGTTTTTTATTCTCTTAATATTGAGTGTGTTTTCAGCGCACTCCAGTGAACCTCTGATAAATGTTCGAATTGCTAAGGCCATGCCACATATCACAGTGAGGGGAATTGATCTCAAAAGAGAAGTTCACACCAAAGGCAATAGCGATAAACTTTATGAAGGCAAAAAAATCATAAAGTTTAATTGTAAAAGAAATTTAAATTTAGCTCGTAAAAAATCAAAACCTGTTCTCGTTGCAAGTCTTAGTACCATGTCAGGAATTATTGATTGGAATGATAAGAAGTATAGAGGTAAATTTCATCTACTTACCTCTGCCGAGCAAGATAGCTGTGATCTTGTGAATGAGCTTTCTCTTGAAGCTTATATTAGCTCACTCCTCTCTGCAGAGATGAGAAACGATTGGCCAATAGAGGCCCTGAAAGCGCAAGCAGTAGCAGCAAGAACTTATGCTCTTCATAAAATTGAAACCAAGCAGGTTTCAAATCTCCTAGGATATGAATCTTATTTTGATTTAGAAAACTCTGAAAAACATCAAGTAAATGGGAGCCTGTTAGATGAGTCTCACCTTACTCAATTAGCGGCCAGACAGACAAGGGGAGGAGTTTTAAAATCAAAAAATGGAAAATTAACTCCAATCTTTTTTCACTCCAAATGTGGAGGACGAACTATATTACCAAGAAAAGTTTGGGAAAATAGAGTAGATGGATATCAATCAGTAGATTGCCCTTATTGCGATTCTCATGGAATGAAGCCATGGAACACATTTGTAGATGAGAAGAGCTTTAAAAAAGCACTGAATGAAGTTTATGTTGATGTCATGGCAAAAGATGTGATCTTCAGTGATAAGGAGCTAGGACGACCAATTACAATAATACCCGACCAAGACACCAAGACATTCGTACGTTTTTATAATAAAGGTAATATGTACAAAGTAAAAAAATCACATTTGAGGAAAATACTAGGAAGAAAAACCCTTCCTTCAAATAATTTTGAAATCCATTATGATAGTAAAGGGTACCGTTTTTTAGGAAGAGGGTACGGGCATGGAGTCGGTCTATGTCAATTTGGGGCCTATGAGTTGGCCAAGAGAGGAATGAATTATAAACAAATTCTTTCTCACTACTTTCCAGGACACAAGCTTGAAAAAATTTATTAGTTTAATCACTATTCTGTTCTTTTCTTACCAAGCTAGTGCTTTAACTATACTTCTTGATCCAGGGCATGGTGGCGACGAATATGGCGCTACTTCTAAAGACAGTAAACTTGGGACAATTCATGAGAAAGATTTAAATCTGAAGTTGGCGAAGATTATTCAAGATAAATTAAGATTCAAGCACTCTGTTTATTTAACTCGAAGCTATGATAAAACTATCTCTCTTCAAGAACGTGCTGATATGGCAGACAAGGTAAATGCAGACCTTTTTATTAGTATTCACTTTAATTCTTCCCATCATAAAAAACACAGAGGATTTGAAACCTATTACCTGGATAATAGTGTTGCCGCTATAAAGAAAGTGGAATCAGCTGAGGGCCACGACCATTATAATGGAAAGATTGATGAGAGCATTAACAAGATACTTATTGATCTAGTTGTGAGTAAGACCTCTTCTCAATCAAGGAAGCTATCCCAGAAAGTTCATTCTAATATTTCAAGAAATATTAAAAAAGACTTTAGAATGAAAGATAGAGGCATTAAACCAGGCTTATTTTATGTATTAGCACTTTCAAAAAGACCAGGGGTTCTTTTGGAAGCTGGGTTTGTTTCAAATTCAAAAGAATTAAAGAAAATCACCAGTGATAAATTTCTTCATGAGTATGCTAATTCTGTTGTTGAGGGAATCAATGATTATTCTTCGAAACAGACAACTGCTTTGGCCAAACTTCAACTCTATAATCTATAAAAAACAAAGGCCCTCATTTCTGAAGGCCTTTATTAAGTAGGATGAGAGATAGCTTTTACCTTTCTAGGGCGCCATTTATTATTTATGGGTAATATCCATATTGATTATTATTACAATTTACTCCGTAAAGAGTTGTTGGAAACATATCTACGGGAGGGCTAAATCCTCCCCACTGGTCAGTAAAGCTAAGAGATAAATACTCCTGCATGAATCCACCAGTAAAGGGGTCTGAACCAGTTCCTAATGCTCCATATCCACATGATGACATGGTAAACATTGGGTTAAAGTTTCCAACAAGGCTATATGACATAAAGTCTAAAAAGTTACTTTGTACATGATATCGGTGACACATACTAATGATAATATCTGTGTACCCTTGCCCAAATACTGCAATAACAACATCACCAACACTTGTTCTCCCAATAGCTGCTTGAGATAGTTGAAATTGCATATTGTTATTTGGATAAGCAAACTGGTTAGGGTATTGGTATCCAAATTGTTGAGGCGCGGGAATAACTGGATTTACTAAAGGTTGTAGAAAACCGCCTTGGTCTCTTACTGCAATAGAAGCTCTTGTCCCGCTCCCGACCATCTGATCACATGGAATTTGAGCAATAATTTGTTGGTCGACTACGGTATTTCCTGTGAAGCCGTTTCCAAATACGTTTTGAGCAGGAACTCCTCCTCCTCCATCATCACCACCACAGCCTACAAGCATGGTAGTCGCTAATAGCATAATTAAATGCTTACTTAGCCTTTTAAGTTTAAATAAAAGCATATCACTACTCCTGATATTAGTTACGACCATGTAAGTGCAGGTTCAGTGCCAATTATTGCTGATTAGATTAGGTCCTTTCGTAGTGTATTTTCAGGGTCTTACCAAGATGGGGGCTAAGTAGTGACAAAATTAAAGACACAACTGACTAAAATATAGACAAAGTTTTAGGCAAATCTTGGCCCCCTCATCTAAAACACATAATAAGCGCTAAAATAGAGGGTAATGAGCAAGTTGATAGGTATTTGGAAGAACTTATTTAGTGATGAGGGGACTCGCTTTATGATGTTCACCGGCCTTAAAGTGACCGGAGTCTCCTTTATTATGTCTATATTATTGTCATATATGCTGTGGTTTTGGGTTTCTATTAATAGCATATTCTTTGAAGTTCGAAGCTTCCCAGGTTTTGAATCTCTCAGAGAGGCCTATACAGATTTTATTTTCTCTGAGATTGCTGACACTGCACCTCTTATAGCTCTTTTTTTTATTTTTCTCTTTTTTTCTGGAGTCTACCTAGGGAAGCTCTTACTTAGACCATTTGAGGCCATTGGAGAATACTGTGAAAAAGCAGAATCAAACCCTTTAGCTCCTTATGAGCCTGATATGTTCTCTGATTTCAGGTTGCTAACAAGATTCAGTGAGTTTTTCTTTAGCTTTATCATCCAATGCAGGGAAGAGAAGGCAATGAGGAAAAATACAATACCGCCACAATTTCAAAAGATTAGAAAACCAGTCTTTGATAAGATCTTTTTTCTTCACTTTATGCTCTATACGGCGATTATTTGCTCGATATCAATAGTGATTCTAACCAACTTAACTCTATCCTTATATGAGCAGATGGTTCGATTAACGATGGATCACTTGCAACTTAAGGAGGGTGTGACTCAAGTACTGCTTTCTGCTCAATCTCATTTATTGGATTCAATCTTTTTCATTTCCATCTGTATGCTCGTATCAAGTTATATGGCCCTTTCTATTCATTTGTACTCAAAAGTTTCAGGAGCTGCCTTTGGTTTTTTCTCAACTATGAAGGCGTTTATGAAAGGAAATTACAATGCTCGAGTGCATCTCATAGGCTATGCTCATGTAAGGCCCAGTAGTCGTAAGTTTAATAAGTATCTTGATTTTATTCAAAGAAACTTCGCAGATCATAAAGGAAAGCAAGAAGTTGACAAGCTCCTGACAATATCTTGCAAATAATAAACACCTCAATTACGATAAGATGATAAGTTAGTCATAGAAACAAAAAGGAAAAGTAATGAAAAAATTAGTGATTCTACCCCTTGTTCTACTTTCTTTATTAGTCGGTTGTACTTCTAAAGATAGTTTAAAGAAAACTTTATCTGAAAACCCAGATATATTAGCTGAAGCCATTAAGGCCAATCCAGATGAAATAGTGGAAGCTCTTAACGAAGCATTTAAAGCAGCACAGGGCTCTCAAGGCAAGAAGCGCGAAGAAGAAGAAAAGAAGGCCCTTGAGAAGAGTTTTGAAACTCCTTTAATCGCTGAAATTAGAAGTGATGAAATGATTAGAGGGAGCAAAGACGGTCCCATAGTTGTAGTTGAGTATTCTGATTTTGAGTGTCCTTTTTGCGGAAGGGCCTATACAACAGTCATGGAGTTAATGGATAAATATAAAGGCAAAGTAAAATTTATTTATAAGCATCTACCACTAAGTTTTCACCCAAATGCCATGGTTGCTTCTGAATACTATGAAGCCATAAGACTTCAGAGTGAAGATAAAGCAGCTAAGTTTCACGATGAACTATATAAGAATCAAAGAAAGCTTCAAGGTGGAGAGAAGTACCTAAAGTCTTTAGTTAAAAAAGTTGGGGCCAATCAAAGTAAAATTGAAAAAGATAGAAAATCTTCAAAGGTTCAAGAAAGAATTAAAGAAGATATGGCAGAAGCCGCGAAATACGGATTTCAAGGTACTCCTGGTTTTCTTGTAAATGGTGTTCCTGTTAAAGGAGCTTATCCAATAAGCCACTTTGAAAATATCATTAAGGAATTAGAAAAAAGAGGGAAAATTAGTCTTTAGTTTTTTCTTAAAAATAAAATAAAAAAAGGAAGCACAATGCTTCCTTTTTTTATTTTGTAAAACACAAAAAGAAAAATGCTTTAAACTTGTTCCTATAAAGCTTATTGAAGCTTGTCTTTTTAAA
>CAYGUN010000111.1:0-8547 GCA_964353025.1 uncultured Bacteriovoracaceae bacterium | reverse complement strand
ATGGCCAGAAGCTTGATGTGGACACAGACCAAGTCCCTACTGTCATTCACAACTTTACCGCAGATTTTAACGTCTACTATAAGGATGCTGACGTCTCAGATACCTCTATTACGGCCCGTGCGAATGCTGGTGAGACCTCAGAGGTTGGAGAGCAGAAGACTGAAGTCCCACAGGATGCGTCAGCAGGAGCTGCCAGAAACGCGAAGCTTAAAGACCTTGAGCAGACGCTTCAGAATAACTAAAAAAACTTCATATAGACAGCCAAAGACACAGGCTGTCAACAGCCCATAATATACATCATAGTAACCAATTTTTTCACTTCCATTGATATTTCATCTAAAATATTGCTATGCTCTCAATAATTGAGGGGAGCATGGAAACAAAATTTATTCAACTAGAAAATGTCAAAATTGCTTACTATGATGTAAATCGCCAAAATGAGAATATTATACTTTTCATTCATGGCAATTCTAATTCCAAAAAAAGCTTCTTAAAGCAAGCCTACGACAAAAAACTTGCCAACAATAGACTCATAATGATTGATCTCCCAGGCCATGGTGAGTCCACAAATGATAACAAGGCGGACTTTGATTGCTCTACCTACTCTATTCCCTATTACGCTGAAATTATAAGGGAATTTATAAATGAGCTAGGTTTAAAAAATATTAACCTCTATGGCCATAGCCTTGGTGGACATATTGCTATACACGTTGCCGCTATTGAACAAAATAATTCCGTAAAATCTCTTATGATTTCTCAAACACCTCCTGTTGAAAACTTAGATTCTATCGAAAAAGGTTTTAATCCTGTTGATGAGATGTCCTTGTTATTTAGTCCATCAATTGAGAGCACTCAAGCTAGGTCCCTCTTAGTGTTATTCTTTAATCATTTAGATAATGACACTTTTGAGTTATTCAAAAATGATATTCTTACGACATCTCCCCTTTGCAGGCAAAATCTTGGGGGGAGCCTAAATCCAAATTTACCAGATCTTAAAGAAGTTACTAAATTAAAAAAACTCACAATTCCTAAGCTTATTATTCACTCTAAACATGACCCATTAATTAATAATGACTATGTCCACGGCCTTGGGGTAGAAGTTAAAGATTTTTTTAACTCAAAAC
Organism: uncultured Bacteriovoracaceae bacterium; assembly: GCA_964353025.1. Taxonomy (GTDB): domain Bacteria; phylum Bdellovibrionota; class Bacteriovoracia; order Bacteriovoracales; family Bacteriovoracaceae; genus CALFYV01. Next base: position 7,423 of record CAYGUN010000111.1, on the reverse strand, counting down.
ACTATCCTCATTGGGAAGAAGCACAAAAAGTTAATAAAACTTTATCTAGTTTTGTTAATAATATTCAATTTACTGCGTACAAAGAGGAATCAAATCTGCAATAATAAGCTAGATATTAAAAGTTTGAGAAGATTTCATGATTAAAGAAAAAGATTTTAACGAAGAAATATCGAAACTGCTCAAAGTGATTAGAAAGCAGTACAATGTTCATCAGCAACAAATGTCCTCCATACTTGGTTTATCTCAGTCTGCTATTAGTAAAATCGAAAGTGGAAAAGGGGCTCTATCACTTGTAGGCTACACAAAACTTTGCCTTGAATTTAATATCCCCACAAATGCGTATCTTCTTGGATACATAGACAATATGAACAAAGTAGAACTTGGAAATGATTCTTTCGCATCTCACTCGTTCAAAATCAATGAGAGACTTACAGAGTTTCCAAGTATTGCGGTTAGAGAAATCAAACCATTTATTGAATATATCAAAGATGCTTTTGGTGAAACCTACCTTGACAACACATTCAAGGATTTAAACACAGACCCTCTTTATTTTTATAAAATGGACAACTTAATAAGCCCGTCTTTCCTTGTTGATATTTCCACAAAAATAATCGAAGATAAAAAAACTAAGCTAAAAGACGTCTTTTGTTCTAAAACTTTTTACTTAGCTGAATCTCATGGAGCAGTTCTAAACTCGATACCAAGAAAAGAGAGCCTCTTTGCTACACTAAAAGCATTTGTAGGCGTAAGCAACTTGTATGACTGTAACTATAAAAGAAAAGTTTCAAAGAAGAATGGGAGCTGTATACAATTTACGATGCAGTCTACACCTCAGTTTAATGAGTACATACATAACTGGTCACCAAGGCATAAAAAGGTACTTGATAGCTATTACTATGAGTTTACAAAAGGAATTTGCTCAATAAGTGACCAACAAGATTTCAAGATGGAGGATATTTCATCTAACGGTAAAGAATGCATATATCAAATCAACATTTAGAGCCCAGGTTTATTAGGCATATCTACACAAGTTTTGTCACAAAGATACAATTTCTTCTTGAACTTGATAATGCTCAAATGTCCCAATATTTTAATTATACTCAAAAAAAATTCGAGGCCATTATGAATGGCAAAGAAGAATTTGATCTTTATAGCTACGAAAAGTTTTTGAGCAAAATTAATGTAAGCTTTGAATCAGTATTAAATAACTCTGTCGACTACAAAGCAATATTGAAGTACTCGAAAAAGCAATATACTCATGTTCCAAAGAGGTACTCTCTAAACATGAATACATCCCGTAGATCTGCCGCATACATGCTCAATTACATAGAGGAAACATTTGGCAGTTCCTTTAAACTAAAATTTTTAAAAGATTTACAAATCCATGAATCACTATTTCTCAAAGATGAGGTAGATAAAAAAAGCAACCTTACTCTTTCAGTTGATATCTGCTCTAAAATCTTTAACCTCACTCAAAATAATCAACACCTGTTTAATATGGGCTTAAATTTCTACAAAAATAGCCAAGGTACCAAATTAGCAGAATTACTAAACAAGAATAAAGGTGTGAATGAAGTGATTATCCACTTATTTGATGAACTCGTACCTACTTATGTTGAAAAAAATTTCAATTGGAAAATAGTTAAGATTAATGATACCTCATGTATAATTGAAGGGAGACCAACCGAAGAGGCGCTCGAATATTTCTCTGAAGACATTGTACATAATAACGGCATGGAAAAACTCAGAACAGGTTTTTTAAGTTCTCTATCTCTTTTTAAGTCCGCTAGCAGGCTACCTGTTAATCAATTAACATCCATGTCTAATGGCGATGGCAAGGATACATACGAATTATTATTTCAAAATATTCATTAATCAAGCAACTTTTTTCTTAACCTCACTAATACCTTTTTCATAAACAACCCTGTTATCCCAAAGGTTTTGATATTTATTTGCAACGTTAATTGCAAGCTCTGAGTGCTGTTTTAATTCCATTGGAGCAAAGAGTGTATCAAATAAAGGATAACAGTTTAATGCATCCAAGACTTCGTTCTCGTGCTGAAGGTACTTCCAGCCCCATAATAACTTTCGGCGATCAACTCTAAATTGTTTTGAAGCGACCGCCACAACATGAGGAATATTATAGTCAGTGTAATATTTAACTAAAAGCGTGAGAGTTAAATCCCATAATAAGTCTTTAAAGTTCGAGTACTTGCGACAATCGGGATCGCAGGTAAATGAACCATTATATGCAAGCATATGAGATTTTTTTGTTTCTCTATAATGATTAACAAGAGAATTGACGGCAAGAACATGCTTGTCCTGCTCCTTCCCTGCAGTCATTGCTATCATTGGAAAAGGTATTCTGTGGTAGTCACACTTATCTAAAGTTATCGACTTGAATGCAAATAATGGTTTCATCGAATCATTTTTATTACATACAACAAGATGCGTAGCAACAAGATCCGATGTATCAAATGGTAATATACCTTCAGGATATTCGGCCTTATATCCTTTAACTTTCATTTCAATTAAGTTCCCCCAAATATCTTTTACTTCTTTTGATTGAACATTATCGTAGAGAGATCTTACTAAAACAATTTGAATGTCATCTAGCTTTAACATAGATATAAAGATTAAAACAATTTTAATAATATTCCAGAAGGAATATTATTCTCCTTCGGACCAAAAGTTTAATTTTTATTAAATGCCTAGAAAATATTGCTGCTACTCCTAAAATTATAGAAACAATTTATAATCAAAAAACAAGGAGAACGAATATGTCATCTTATATTATGGAACATGCTGATGAAGCACTTAGGTTAGAAAAACAAGCGACGCAATCAAACTACTCACTGAATAATGAATTACAATTTTTAAATTTAAGTAATCATAATACTATACTAGATGCAGGTTGTGGGACGGGGCTCCTTTCAAGATATATTCAAGGGATAAATCCAAAAAGCGATATATACGCATGTGATCAATCAGAGCTAAGACTTGCTCAGGCAAAAAAATTAACAGTATCCAATACTATTAATTTTAGCGTCCAAAATTTAGAGTCTACTGACTATGCTACGAATACGTTCGACCTTGTTATATCACGATATGTATACGAGCATCTTAGTAAACATGAAGCTGTCACCAGCGAAATCTATCGAATTTTAAAGCCTGGAGGGATTGCGTACTTAGTAGACTTTGATGGCATATTCCTAAACTATCATTCTTCTAATAAAAATTTAAATAACTACCTAAAAGAACTTAAAGAAAAATTAGACATTGACCTTTTTATTGGCCGAAAGCTTCCTCAACTCTTAGGGAATACGGGCTTTAATAATATTCAATGGGAAGTACAACTTAACACGTTTAAAAGTGAGCAAGAAATTTCAGAAGAATACGAGAACTGCAAAGAAAGATGTCGTTTTGCAAGAACTAGTTTTATCGAAATTTTCAATTCTGAAGAAAGAGCCGATGAGTTCATCTCTCTTTATTTAGAAAATTTAAAGAAACCAGAAAGTTGTTTCTTTTACAATAAACTCATTGCCTGGGGAATAAAATAAATAAAGCTGTACTTTTTTGCAGAAAAATCAAACCCTAGGCTGACCATCAACCTTCCCCACATAAGAAACCCTAACCGCAAACTTCCCCTGCCCTTCTGAAATCACATCAAACTCGGTATCAACCAGTTTGCGGCGCAGGTTATAAATATGCACATCCAGAGTCTTCTGGTGAACGCAGACGTCTCCCCAAATAGTTTTAATCAAATCCCTGCGATGAAGCCTCTTGGTTGAAGAGCTCAATAGTGAGCGCAGAATCTTAACCTCTTTAATGGTCAACCCCAAGTCATCAAATCTTTTATCCAAGGTGGATTTCTTATAACCGCTAAATTCTGGGTAAAGCAGTCTTTTAACTTTGGCCCTAAATAGGTTTTGAGCAACTGGCTCAATGAAAATATCACTCGCTCCCATTTCAAAACAGAAGTTAATAAATTCTAAATCATCAGTTTGAGTTACTACTAACCCACTACAACCTTCAAGTACAGGTCTGATTTTTTGAATCACAGAAGTTTGGCCCTCTGTCACATCAAGTATAAGCATATTAGGTAGCTTTTCTTTGCTTAATGCTCCTATAAGTGAAGACTCACTGATATGAAACTGCAAATCATAGCGATGCATGAGGTTTTTCTTATAAAAATCCAGTCTATCACTGGAGCAAAATACGCTTATTTGTTTTTCTTTGGTCAACATATGAACTCTCCCTAAAATATTCCTATTGGAATATTAACCCGATCAAGCATAATATTCCAATAGGAATATTTATTCTTACGTCATTTTTTATTTACAAGCTGCATAAATAGGAGGGGAGCGTTACTTAAGAACCTTACCCAGGGAGTATTCATCAAAGCCAGGGGCCTCATGGTCGGGGTGAAAACCTTCAATCTTATAGCCCTGCTGCAGTTTGATGGAGATCATTGGTGTATTGAAACTATAAATGGTGCTCATAATCTTAGTCACACCAATACTTTTGCATTTATTCTCTATTTCTTGGGATAGAAGCTTTCCGTAACCTTTGCCGCGAAACTCCTTAAAAATGATGGTTTTCACAGTTTCTGCTAGTGTTTTGGTCTTGAGGTAATAGCCCGTAATACCAATCCTATCATCCCCCACATAGGCCCAAAAATAGTGGGTGAGACTCTTTTTGATGTCTGCTGCCACTGGAAGGTAGGGCACCTTAGAATAGTGCTCCTTGTGAATCTGGGCGATAAGCTCGCAGTTTTCATCAGTCTTTTCGACTGATTCCAATCTCATTTCATTACTCATAAGACTCTTATCGACTAGTTTTGTAAGAAGTTAAATTTAGGCTAAAGCTTTTAGGACTCTTTTTCTTGTATTTCTACAACCGGCTCTGCCACTGGCCGTGGTGTTTCTCTATGATCTATTTTAGGCAAAAGTTCGTTGATTTCTTCTTGCTCTTTTCGTAATCTTTCAGCAAAACTCATTCTTACCTCCATGATTTATATAGCTATCCAGTTAATAATCTAATTATTGGACAGACTTCTATTGTATCGCCTCAATAATTTTTGTCAATTGTCTTACAGCAAGAACTAAACTCCTCAAATAATAAGATTGCCTTCTGTTTCGTGTTGCGCTATATGTCATCCCATGAATTTTGGAGTCTTTTTACTATTATTGGTAACCACTGCTAGCTGGGGTATTTCCTACGTGGCGACTCGTTGGGTGCTGCCCTTCTATGATGCTAGCTGGATTATGGCCGTGAGATTTTTACTCTCCTCTCTACTTATGGCACCACTATTACTAGCAAACAAGCAGGCCCTCAAAGCAGCAATGAATTTAAAACCTGTCATCTGTGGCGCTATTTTATTTGCGGCCATTTATTTTCAAATTAAAGGTCTTGAATTTACCACTGTGGCCAAAAGTAGTTTTATTACAGCGTTGTTTGCTTTTTTCGTCCCAGTTTTCACTGTTGTTTTTGATAAAAGAAAATTAAGCATCGACTTCTGGGTTTTGCTCTCTTGTGCGCTCTTTGGTGTACTTTTAATGTGTGACCTGGATATTGAGAAATTAAATTACGGTGATTTTCTGACTCTTATCTGTTCCGTCTTATGCGCTTCTCACATCTATATTGTGGGAAAAATTGCGAATGACATAAATCCCATTGGCTTCGTGGTGGTTCAAAATTTTGTGATTGGAATTCTTGGAGCAATCGTGGGGCTAGTCACAACTGAGATTCCCTCCATTGAACCTCTCATGAGTTTTAACTCTTATGACTGGGCCAATGTGGGTTTTGCTATGGCGGTTCTTACTTTGCTGTGCACCCTACTGGCCTTCACATCTCAAATTTATGCGCAGAAAAAAATTCCGGCCCATATAGCAGGACTAGTCTTTCTGATGGAGTCCCCATTTGCAGCATTCTTTGGATTTATTATTCTTAAGGAGTCCATTTCAACCATGGCGTTCACAGGTGCCATACTGATTATTATCTCAGTGGCCATATTGCCCTATTTTTCAAGAATTTCTATTGCGGTTCAAAACAAACTTGCAAGTCAGTCCAAGCGTCCTCTTAGAAATGATTTCTAAACATCATTGATTCAACCGGCACGCTAGCTTTAGGATTATATTTTGCGTTTGGCTTCTTGTTATACATAACCTCAACTTCACCTTTGACCACAAAATAAATAAGCTGACCAATTGGCATACCAGCATAAATTCGAACTGGCTGCTTTACTGAAATTTCAAGAGTCCAAAAATTACAAAAGCCAACGTCTCCCTTACCGGCCGTAGCATGAATATCAATTCCAAGGCGACCAACTGAAGATTTTCCTTCTAAGAAAGGAACATGAGCATGAGTTTCTGTATATTCATGAGTTACACCGAGATAGAGTTTATCCGGTTGTAAGACATAACCTTCTTCAGGGATTTCAAACAACTCAATTTCATTATGCTTACGGGCATCAAGAACTTCATCTTTATAAAGGGCGAGCGTTTTACCTAAGTGAACATCGTAGCTATTAGTTCCCAGACATTTTCTGTCGTAGGGCTCTACCACAATAGTTTTCTTTCCCATTTGCTCTAGAATCTCTTTATCGGTTAGAATCATTCTCGTGTCTCCCAAACTTAAAATAGTGGTGTGTGAGCAAAATTATTACAGAAAGGAAACGGTATGAACATCTTTTTGTTAAGAGGACTTATTAGGGAGCGCAGGCATTGGTGCGACTTTCCACAGATTTTACAAAACGCGTTACCTGAGTGCAATATTTATTATTTAGAACCAGACGGCGTGGGCCAAAAAAATCAGAAAGACTCTCCCACTTCAATTACTGGTATGGTGCAATCCATGCGGGAAGAATTTCTCGCTCAAAAGGGATCTGAGAACATACTCATCTCCATCTCCCTGGGAGGAATGATTGCCTCTGACTGGGCACTAACCTATCCGGATGATTTTCAAAAAATAGTGATCATGAACTCAAGCTTTAAAAACCTCTCCCCCTTATGGAAGCGGTTGCAAATGCCGGCCCTGGGAAGTTTTTTAAAAATTCTTGCCACTTCTGATGTGGAAGGAAAAGAAAGAGTAACAGTAGACCTGGTTTGTAACCATGATGAGGTCAAAGAGAAAATAACCAAGGAGTGGATAGCTATTGCCAAAGATAGGCCAGTATCAAACGCCAACGCTGCCAGGCAACTTTATGCGGCCATGATGTATGCGGCCAAAAAAGACAAACCCCAGGCCCAGGCCCTCATTCTTTGTGGTAAGGCCGATAGGCTTGCTCATTGGAGTTGTTCTGAAAAAATTGGCCAATACTGGGATGCTCCAGTGAAGTACCACCCATCAGCAGGTCACAGCTTAACGGAAGACGCGCCTGATTGGGTGGCCCAAGAAGTTAAGACCTTCGTTAATAGCTAAA
>CAYGUN010000110.1:0-8575 GCA_964353025.1 uncultured Bacteriovoracaceae bacterium | reverse complement strand
GGGGGAGGTCGACGGGCCTCCCTTTTTTATTTCTTCCAAAAAAAACGAATGAGTAATCCCCAACCAATCAAGAAACTCAATCCTCCAAAAGGCACAATCATAGCGAAAGTTTTAATTCCAGTAACGGCATAAAGGTAGCAATTCACTGAGAAGAGAAATATCCCCAGTACAAAAAGGCGTGAGATTTTTTTAAGTTTCTCAATCTTAAATACTTCATAGGCGAGGCCCAGGAAAAGTAGCGCAAGGCCATGGTAAAATTGATAACGAACTCCCGTATGAAATGTTTTCAAATGAATAGCATCGAGAGTTTTCTCAAGCCCATGAGCTCCAAAAGCACCCAGTGCGACAGCTAAGAACAAAATTAAGCAGGCATTAACTAAAATTGTATTTCTTGTATTTTCCAAAGTGGTTTCCTTTTGGCACTGATGGTATCAAAAAAACCGCAAAATGTTAAAACAATATGACATGCACTAGACGGGTAAAAGAGTCTCGATTAATTTAACAAGTGTAAGCGGGTGGAGGATTTGTCTTTGACCCCCCGATGTATGGCAAGTTTTCTGCCCGCTTCAACACCTAGACTGTGAGACCGACTATCACGAGAAGAATTAAAGGAGGTTGACTGTAATCCACGATAGAATTTTTTAATCTTTAAATCTAAGTCTCGCTCTAACTTAACAAGTGCTAACTTTTCTTCTTGGGAGAAACTATTAATGGAAGATTTAATTTTAGATTTATACCCTTCACTTAATCCAGATAAAAATGAATTCTTATGTTTTGTGCCTCTTAATTCAGGATTAGCTCCCTTAACTTCAGACCAAAGTCTATCCAGTTCATGGGAGAGAAAATCACTTACATACTGGGCCATGGAAACATTACTTTTTGTCCCCGTCACTTCGATATAAACCTTACCTCGTCCATAATTAAAAACAGGACGCACCATAAAGGATTGGAGAATATGATAAATACACTGCAACTTGGAATTACGACGCTTTTGTTCACATACCTTTTCTACCACGAGTTCTTCATCATCGGTAGAGTCACCGCTAAAGCTCAGATTATGCTTAAGCAGTAATTGGTTGGCCTTTAATGTGGCAAGCTCTGCTTCATGAGGGTTTGCGCTTGCAGCGAGAGAAAGAAGTTTTTTTACTCTTTCGATAATTTTCTCACTCTTTAAATCACCCTCTTGGGATTCATTGGTTTCGCTTAGATCCACTGTCGCTGCACTGATATCTTTATTCCAATTAAAGCGCTCACAAATAGATTTAAACTCGATTCCATGCGCATGTTCTGTCAGGCCAAATTCAATAAAGCAAAAATAGTGGGCCAGTTCATGGCGGATGAGATTGCGAAGAGTTTGTGCTTTAGCTGTATACATTAAAGATTTATGAATCCCTATTTGATAGGAATGATGGTCAAAGAAACCAAGTTGATTTTTTTTCTCGAAAACAACAATATGCAGTGGATAAGTATAATTATTATAAAGGAAACGAGTTCTGCGAGGGATTGCTCCCATTTCATTTTGTAGGATTTCCTTAGCGATTTTTTCGCATCTTTTAATAAAGGAGAGTATCGTATCAGAGAATAAGAGCATTATTTCCTACTCTGGCCAAAAACAGATTTTTTTAATATGAGGTAGTCCGGATCGTGCTCGAGAGAGTCTTGTGAAACTCCAGGGCGTTCTTTCTTGGCCCAATTTCTTAGAATGATATAGGGAAGGGAATCCAGTTCATTTTTAATTTCTTCAGGAGTCTCGCTTTCATCTTGTTGGAGGATTATCTTATCTTCTTTAATGCCATCAATCTCTTCACCTGAATTATTAATCCCTTCTTTGGCATTTTTGCTTATGGTCTCAATCACAAGGTAAGCTGAGGTGGAAAAGATTAACGCTTGAAAGGTAGCTCGAACAAGTACATATCTTCTTTCATTGTTATTAACGATGGCATTAATTTCATCAATAGAAGATTTTCCATTGAAAAAATTCTCGATTAATATTTTGGCAATTTTTGTCTCTTCCACCAGATTTCTTTTAGGCAGCATTGCCGGAAATTTAAGCAATGTGGTAGCTGTTAATAACAGACTCATATGAAGAATGGCCCTCTGGCTTTCTGGCTTCGCAAAATGAACTTTGGCCCGGGAGATAAATGATTTTGAATAAAGGCCTTGAGTTTGGGCCACAGTGTCAAATCCATAGGCAGCGGCTTTTTCAATTAAAATTTGCTGAATTTCTTCATCTGTTGCTTGTGGGCGAAAAAGTTTTTGCCAACTAGATTTACTCCATTGGTTAAAATATTGGTAATGATCTTGCTCCAGTCTCCACTGCATGAGTTTAGTAGGAAGACTTTTTATATCAAGCTCGGTAAGTGTTCCTTTTTTAATTTTTTTCAAAAAAACTAGTGCGGTATCTGCGAATTGTTTTCTAGAAAAAGCATCGGCTTGTAGAAAGTGATTAACAAAATCTATTCTTTGCTCTTTTTGTAAATTATTAACCAGCGTTTCAAAATGGGATAAAAGCTCAAAGATAGTTTTGGCCTTATAAGAGTGTTCAATAATTTCTTGGTTACTTAAATCTTTGAGCATCACTTCCATTTGCAAGAAGGGAAAATTCTTATACAGCTTGGCCTCTTTGGGCATAAAGACGGTGGCATATGCATTTTGAATAGATCTTTTAAAGCGAGACAAAAAGTTTCGATTACAGGTACTGGCCTGAGATGAGCTCAATAAAATAGCGAGGATAAGAATGATTTTCACTTGGAAGTTATACGCTTAAATGCTGCATCGGGGCAATAAGCTGTAAACATTTTACACAAATTTATGATGTAATATCAATGAGTTGGCATAAAAAAGGGTCTCTTGCGAGACCCTCAACCATCTAGAGAACTTCTAAAAGTCCGCATTAGTTATCAGACCTTGAGAAGTATACTCTCTTTATATCTTAACTTGAGATATAAGTTCAACAGATTGCTTCTGATATATTCTCTCATTTAGAGATGATAATATATAGGAAGACATAATATAACGAGGAGAAGACTATGAAATATTTAATTCTATTCATTAGCTTAAGCTCAGTGGCCAGTACCAGTATTCATTATGGCAGGGGGGAAGTAGATAAATCCAATATCACAACCATTGCTTTATCATATGGGAAAAAGATTAAGACATTTAAGGCCTTAGAAGGAATTGTCACACTCTCTCTTGGTGGAAGGTTAACCCATTTATATGGTAGAGATTTTTTAATTAATGATGACTCTAGAGAATATTTAAACTTAGTAAAGCTATACTCACTTAACACCACTTTGTTTAGTGAGTATGAGATTCATAATATTAAGCTTGGTTTTAATATAGATCTTCTTGGCTTCACTCGAAGTAGTAGCGCTAGTATCAATGCTGGCAATAATAAAATTAAAGCAGAAAGCCTCAATGCCTTACTGGTAGGAGAAAATGATAAAGGGACATTGAACTCCGAATTTTGGATTGGGTATAAAGATTTTAGAATTGGAATGGCTCATGTTGTCACTGAATATGAAGAGACAAATTTAGTTGCCGGAAAACGGCAAAAGTTTTTTGATACTTATTTTATCGCTTATGAACTGCTCTATTAAAATGTTGGTAAGCAAAGAGCTGAGTACATGATATGTCTCAGACTTTGTGTGCAAAGTATGTTTGAGAAATTCGAGATTCTTGGATGGTCATTTTTTTTGCTTAATTTTTGGTTTATAGAATTGCCCAAGTATCTAAATCTTGGGCTTCACGGGATACTAGAGTCAAACGTGTGCTTTACGAGAATAAAAACTTGAACTCTTAATCTATCTGCAAATGTTTTTTATTGCCTTATTTAAATACTTAGTTACTTCTTTACGGCTCCAAAGGAATAAAAGCGAAATCTTTATCGAACAGATTTAGCGGAGTGTCGATTACGCTTTCCTAGACATCATGATAGCAATCAATATCTACAGCGTTAGTAAATTTACCGTTCGCAGATAAAAGTTCTAGGTACTCTCTAAATTTTCTCACATCTTTTTGAGGCACTGAAGTGAAGGCTTTAGATGTTTTTACATCATCTAACATCGATAACATTGATTGAGAGCTTTCCTTTATTTGTTGGATTGCCTTTCGCTTATCTATCTGTAAGCCTTCTTTTATTGCCTCATCTAAATCCATAAAACCATACGCCTGAATCATGGCTTTATTGACAAATGAGTGTCTCCAACGACTAAAATTAATCAGCTCAGGTGAAAGATGTTTATTGGCTTCATCGAAGGAAATAAGTTTTTTCTCATTGGAAAAAATATTTTTAAAATCAGCAGTTTCACTTAGCTCTTTTTCGATATTCTTAATATTTGAGTTTGCCGTCATTTTTTTCATATCATTCTCTATTAAAATTCCAGCAGTTTCATTCATATTAAGAATAAGATTATCCTTAATTTGAATTTCTCCCGCCCAGGAAATTTCTTCGATATCGCCAAACATCTGCTCGGCCTTATAATAGATATTTCTATGCCCAACATGGCTCTTGGAAATGGCAAGGTATTTTTTTCCAGATTTTGTTTTGAACATAATTCCTGTGTGGAAAATTGACTCTTGCTCAATCAGGTTATCAAGGTAAGTTTTAAGAAAGTGGTTGCAACCACTTTTGATAGCAAAAGAATTTAAGCTAAAAGATACAAAAAATAAGGTTAAAATAAGTTTAATCATTACAATCATTTATCGGTATCTGGAGTCTAATTATTAATCGACTATTATAGTAATATTTTTCGTCGACCAAATCGACGTTATTTCTTAAGTTTTCTATAAATTCAGTTTTAAAATCCGTTTTTCTCATTATGCCCCAGCTTTCCTATCCGAGGCTTTCTCTATAAACTAGAGATTTATGAGTAAAATACTAAAATTTACTTTTAATCTTTTCATCTAACTCTTTATCTTGTTCTTCTTGAGAAACACTTTCTATTGAACAAGAAAGTTTGTAATTGTCAGCTAATTCAAGATTAAAATTATTTAGTTCTGCAAAGCCTGCTGTTTCTTGATTTTCTAAGATAATATAATTGTTTAATTTGTATCTATGGTTTCGAGTTGAAACCTTTATTTTGTAGTCTTTAGATGGACTTAAAGTTCCATCATCATTTGGAAGTAAAACTCCACTGCCATGATTTAGCTCAATATAAGTAGTAAGTCCTTCAAATGACTTGGCATACATCATACAACCTACAACGCTATCGTTTACACCACAAAGACTTACAACTTCATTCTTATCTGTATCCTCAACCTTACAAGTAATCTTTGATGGATATGAGGCAAAAGTTGAAATACTCCCTAGAGCTAACAATCCTACTAATAACTTCTTCATAATAAATCTCCAATCTTATTGCTTTTTAAACTAATGCTTAATGAGCAACATATTATCACCAATACTCAGTTTTCCTGTGCGTTTTGAAACTTTTCCATGGTGTAAAACAAATGAACAATGAAAGCTTTAAGCTCTTGATTTCAAATAACTTAAACTAAGTACTCATTATGAAACATCTGATAAATCTGCAGATGCATGAGAAGCTTCCCAGGATCTTTACTGGTGCACCAGGTTCTTCTGAACAGACGGTTAATATTCGCCCTAAGCATGGCAAGAGTGTGATTAATCTTAAAAAGTGGGTCTCGTCTTGTTTTTTTAAGCTCCCCTTGTCCTGCCACACACCCCACTTCTGATTTATATCTTTTATGAATTGCTTGAGGGAAGAACCTATTCACAAAATAAGGGTAGAGCTTATGCTCATCAGACTCAATTAAAGCATAGGGATTTACAACAGGTTTGAGGGTTTGAAAAAGCCTTGCGAGAGCTTGCTTGTGGTAGCTTTGCCTGTATCCATACTTACGCTTGGATATCTTTGATAGATGTCCAAAGGCAGGGATTTGAGAGAGCCTCATATCCAAAATCTTACGAGTTTTAGCATCCACTGCTACTGTTACACTTAAGGGCCTAAGCTTCGTGTGGTGGGAGGTGATTAAATCATCAAACTGAATATGCTCTACATCCCGTAGCTTCTCTAAAAAATCCTTATTTTTCTTTATCGCTCTTTGAGATAAAAACTTCATACGTCTGGCGATTGTCACTGGATGGACATTTAGGATAAGGGCAGCTCTTCTCTGGCTTACTCCTGAGCAGATAAGTTTAAAGAGGGTCTCATTGATTCTGCGTTTTTTCTGGTAATAGCATTCACTAAAAGTGGCAGAAGAGAATATTTTATTACACTCAGAGCACTTAAAGCGCTGAATGAGGCGTGAGTCAGATTGACGAAAATATTTTCCGTATTTGATGACTTGAGAGGTGCATTTATTAGGGCAGCCGTGGTTCATGAAGTCTTTAGGTGCAAAAGAGGAGTAGACAAAAGAATGAGTAAGTCATTGCAATAACTAAAGAGGCATTAGCTCAGAGGAGAAAATGTCCACGGCAAAGAAGAAGAATATCAACAACAATCTGGTAGAGCAGTTTCTAGAGATTATAAACCTGCTCAATAGTGGCCAGTGACTTAAACCACTGCTCTTGCAACTTCTTGGCCTTAGAAGCATCGATTTGAGTTTTCAATTCCTCAATCGTTTTGTGATAGAGAAACACTGAGACACAGGCATCACTTTTTTGGTTTTCTTGACAAAAATCTTTCCCCTCTTTAAGACTTTGGACCACTAGTTTTGTATAGCGGTTTAAGTCTGCCACAACATAAGGTTCATTACGTTCACTGACTCTAGGGAAAATATTATTAATAAAGGCCAGGAAGTTATTATGAGATTTTGTGACAAAAGTTTTGGTTAAATAGTCTTTCACTTTTGTTTTTTCAGGGTGAGACTCCACTGATTTCATGAAGTCAAAATAACTTTGGGTAATATAATCATCCCCGCAAAGAGGCATTAAATAAACTCTTCTATTAGTGGCCTTTTTGGCAAAGCTTTTAACTGTAGTAAATGAAACTCTTGCTCCTGCATTAAATAAATAATCGGCAATTTTTTTGTTACAAGAACTACCTTTGGCAATAGTCATGGCCAGTGCATTATTTAAGGCCCCCTGATCTTTTTTGGAGCGATCTTCCACCGGCAGCATGGAAACAATGGCCTGAAGAGCATTAAAATTTTCTTTCATGATTGAATCGTAGAGAACTTTCTTATGCTTCTTTGATAGAAGTGACATAGAGGCTTCTCTTTTATATGAAGTCGATGAGCAAGAAATAAGCAAAAGTGATAAAAGTATCAGTTTTAACATGAAATCTCCTATAAAAATTTCAACAATCCTTTGTTAAACCAAATTCTACCTTATAATCCATGACATGAGAAATATCCTTCTACTGTCTCTAATTTTTCTTTCAAACGCTTATTCTCAAAAAATCTATAATCCTTATTGGAGTTATATTGAAGAGCATAACTCCAGCATTTCAAATTTTTGGGCCCAAGAACTAGGCAATCAATACGTAGAGACTTGTCCTGTGAGTTACGAAGAAATCAGTGAAAAGTTGAGGCATAAATATGGCTTTAAAGATGCTATTTTTATTGAGTTTGATTTAAAGCGTGGACACGCGGGCTACTTAACTGATCTGGCTCTTATTTATTATAATGAATCTTATTATGGAGCTGATACATTAACTCCCCAAAATTTAGTTCATATGGAATTGGCTTTGGCCCACGAGTGGGGGCATCATATCGAAAACACTCTGCATGGAAAGGGTTTAATTAATGCCGGTGCTTATGATTGTGATTCACAAATCTTATCAGAAATGAAGGCCGATTGTTATGCGGGCCTTTATGCTAGGACTAAATACCCATACATTGATGAGATTAATATCATGAAAAAGTTTTTACAATCCGCGGGCTCTGAAGATCATGGAACGGGTAAGCAGCGAGTAAAAGCTTTTGAGATTGGATTGCATTCATTTTCTTATAAGGGATGTGATGAATTAAAGTTGTCTGACTTATAAAAAAAAGGCCCTCAAAGAGGGCCCTTATATTAAGCTTTTTCGTCAGTAAACTTTGCTTTAAAATACTCTCTATTCATCCGAGCAATATTTGAAAGGTTAATGCCTTTTGGACAACTGGCCTCGCACTCTGCGTGGTTGGTACAATTCCCAAAGCCTTGGGCATCCATTTCGGCCACCATAGCACTTGCTCTACTGGCTGCTTCTACTTGCCCTTGAGGTAAGAGGGCAAATTGAGAAATTTTGGCAGAAGCAAAAAGCATGGCACTTGCGTTTGGACAACTGGCCACACAAGCTCCACAACCGATACAAGCTGCTGCATCCATCGCTAGATCAGCATTTTCTTTGGGAATAGGTAGGCAGTTTGCATCTTGTGCGTTCCCTGTATTTACCGAAATAAAACCACCGGCTTCAATCACTCTATCAAAAGAGCTTCTATCAACCATAAGGTCTTTAATCACTGGAAAGGCCTTTGCTCTAAATGGTTCAACAACAATGGTATCGCCATCATTATAATGTCTCATATGAAGTTGGCAGGTTGTTGTTTGGGCCTGAGGTCCATGGGCCTGTCCATCAATCATTAAAGAGCACATACCGCAAATTCGTTCACGGCAATCATGATCATAGGC
>CAYGUN010000109.1:0-8600 GCA_964353025.1 uncultured Bacteriovoracaceae bacterium | reverse complement strand
ACATCACTTCTGATGGCTATGTGGCGCTTCCCAGTGCTGGTGCTGAAGGAGAAGAGGGCAGTGGTATGCTCTCTGACTTTCGTAAAAAATATTTACCACAAATGAAAAGTAACCCCCTTGCTTCTAAAACAAAAGAAGAAGTTAAAGCTATATTGTTAGAGAAAACAGAAGGGACTAACTGGGGTGTTTTATTTAAAAATAACCCAAGGCTTTTTGCTTTTGCCGTTGATTTTCTTCATCACCCTAAGGCCTTTCTTTATTTTTCAAGTGTCTTGGCCAAACCTGAAAAACTGCAGCGATATTTTTACTGCTTCTTAGTTGTTTTTATTATCTCAATGTACTGGAACTATAAATTACCTAAGAATGTATCCTTTCTCACTAAAGTGGGAAGAAAAATAACTTTCTCTCTTTCTGCTTTGGCCATTAATATGACTTCTTTTTATATGATCTTTAGAGATGAATTAGGCCCAGCTGTTGGGATATTCTGGGATCATTTCGGATTTTTCTAATCTGCTGCTGGAGCACAAGCAAATTTTTTATCATGGGGAACAAGGGCCAGTGCCGCGAAACTGCCAGATGAGCCATTAGAAGAGGCTTCAGAAGGGTGTCTAACTGTATAGAGCCTTTGGTCTGAGTTTTTGACGTAAGGTGAAGTGGTATTAGGCGGCCAATAAAAGTGAAGAGTTTTGGACCCTTCATTTACACTTGTTGGTGCAATGGCCTGTTCATTTTCAAAATAGAACCAAATCTGTTTAAGCAATCCCTCCCTAATAATAATATAGTCTTCAGGTGAAGTAAAAATTTGTCCGTCTAGTACAACGGCCTCAGTTTGTTTGACTCCTAGATAAAGCCCTTCAGTATCAATCCCGACAACATCTTTCATGGCCTTAATAGCAGCAGCTTTGTCTGGGTCGGTGTAATCTGCATACTTAGGACAAAAAGATCGATCTGTATCAGGATCAATAAAAGGGGCCATTATATAGCCAAGAATAGATTGCCCTGCAGTACCACTGGAATCACCATCGCCACCCGTACCAGTGGAAGGAAAGTTTGCCCAGTTTAGTTCGTAGAAAAGATCAAACGTAAGACCTGCTGTAACCCCATCCTGTTTCATGATGGTATCAATAGTGTCATGAATATCTTTTCTACTGTTTGTTCCACCTGTAAGGGGATCTCCGCCAAGGTCATAAAATCTCGCGTCTTTCGCACTCCAGATATTAAAAATACCAGGAAGCATTTCAAGTCTATTCATATTAGCTTGCTGGATAGACCCATACTGAACAATATCGTGACAGAAGATATCGGTGACACTAGGAGAGATAACAGGCGGTTCATTATGCTCGACATAGTAAAAATGAAGCTTAAAGCCCGTATCGTAAAACTGTGTTCCGGTATTATCATCAACACGTCCAATACGGTTAATACAAGTATAGCCAATAGCAGGATCAATCTTTAGTGGATCAAGATCAGGTAAGTCATCATAACCTGTGATTCTTCTGAACTGAATACTATCAGATGTGGCCTCAGAACATTGGCTTTCAACCAGTTTTCCAACATAAGTAGTATCAAAGCTCACTTGAGCATCAAGAACAACTTGAAACTTATTATTGCTTGAGGTGAGTCCGGCCAAGTTTAAATCAACTTCGTTTCCATCTGAATCTGCAATCCTAAATACACAGGCTGGATTCGCACAAGCGACAGCATCGGGATCAGAGCTTACAATTTCACTTTTACACCAATTAAGTAAGTTTCCAAATTGCTCGTTGAGAAGGATTTCTTCTCCTAATTTTGCTTCAAGATATAACGTTGTATTTTGATCATTGGCGTCTTTAGTGGCACAGAAAGTTCCACATTGTCCCAGGATAGCGGGCTTGCCTGCTTTACATGCGCAGAAACCAGATTGTAAAAAAACTTGTCCTGTAGGTCGCGTAAGCTCTTCTACTATTTCCTCTTCTTCTTGAGCACTTTTTCCAAGGTCTTCAATAATAGGTCTATTGGAGCGAGTAGGCTCAGAGATGCATGAGCTTAGAATAAAAGCGCTTAACAGCAGGGTCATTAAATGTGGTAGGCAAAATCTTCCTTTCATTCTCATCTCTTTAGTAATTATCGACGTTTAGACTGCAATTCTTGAGTCACAATCTTAGTGAATTTAGAATAGCATCGTTGACTTTTTCCGTTGGTCTCTAATGTTGAAACTGTTTAATTTCAGTGACTTAGCTTTAATTCAGCTTTTGAACGGTGGTTTACGTTGCCTACAAAAGTGGTCAAAGTCCTAGGATTCCGGGCAGTTGTCATAAATTTTATAAAAAAAAATTAGATCCTCAGGTGTTTTGAGAATATAATTTAATTAACGATTTCCAATAGTTACTAACTCAAGGATGGAGTGTGGCCTATGACTAAGGCAGATTTAATTTCAGTCATTGAAAAACAAGCGAACTTACCTCATCACCAAGCAGAGAAGATAGTGAATATCTGTTTTGATAGCATGATTATGGCATTGTTCAATGATGAAAGAATTGAAATTCGCGGATTTGGTTCTTTTGCAAACAGAAACTACAAAGCTTATGAGGGGAGAAATCCTAAGACAGGTAAAGTAGTAAAAGTTTCTCCAAAGAAAGTCCCTTTCTTTAAAGTTGGAAAAGAACTTAAAGAAATGGTCGATGCGGGTAAGGATAAGTACGTTATTAGGGAAGCATAAAAAGTAGCTTTCAGAAGCTGCTTTTCTCTAATCGTTTACAGTACCTTTCACTAGGGCCTTAATAATAAGGCCTAAGTAATTTGAAATTTCTTAAGGAAATAGAATGAAAAGATATATCATGCTGGTCGCGCTATTTGCTCAAAGCTGCGCTTACGTTCATCACGTACAAGTGGGGGATATTGAAAATAAAAAAGGTTTTATCAAAAGACCTTTTGAGATGAAAGTCAGTGAAACAGGAGTTGATTTTCAACAGGCTGCAAGCCTTGTTAATGCTGTTTCTCGCGATCGCAAGGTTGGACAAGATGCCAAGCGAATCGCTGATATTATTGCTTTATTTCAGATGGGGCCCAGAACAGG
Source organism: uncultured Bacteriovoracaceae bacterium (assembly GCA_964353025.1). Lineage (GTDB taxonomy): Bacteria > Bdellovibrionota > Bacteriovoracia > Bacteriovoracales > Bacteriovoracaceae > CALFYV01. Next base: position 5,545 of record CAYGUN010000109.1, on the reverse strand, counting down.
TAAGCCTGTTTTTAATGATGTCTATGCCGATAGTTTAGCTAAATCGATTTATGAGAAATGCCCATCTGGTGAAATAACAGGGTTAGTGATGATTCGAGAGATGAATTCATATCCTGTCGTCTCTGGTGAAATTGTAAAAATTAAAGGTTATTGCCTAGAAAGGAAATCATAATGAAAATATTAATTGTTTCTCTACTTTTTGTTATTACTAGCTGTTCACATGTAGCGAGTTTATCTCAGACATCAATTCCTAAAAGAAAAGGAAAAGTTGTCAGGGCCGAAGTGACTAATAATGTGATTTTGCTTTTAAATTTTTCAAATGCTTATGTGGATGAAATTAGCAGTAAGCTTTCAGGACAATGCCCTAAGGGGAATGTTCAAGGTATTTTAACTAAGCATGAGAATATTACCTATTTTCCTATTATTTTTCATCAAGTGAAGGTAACAGCAGAAGGGTATTGCAATGGTTAGGTTAGCTCTTTTATCACTCTTTCTATTGGCAGGCTGCACTCACTCTGTTCACTTGGTTCATATGAGTGATTTTAGTACTCATAAGAAGCTCTCTGCTGGAAAGTGGATAAGTTCTGAAACTTCACAAACCGTTATCCTGGGCCTTGTGGGGCAGACTGATTATGTGAATGAGGCCCGTGGGAAACTGATTAAGCAATGCCCTAATGGAAGCATTCAGGGCATTACTACTCGCTATTCAACGAGTCATAGTTTTCTAAGTTGGGAAAATAAAATTTATATGCAAGGTCTTTGTCTTTAAAAGGTCATCTTTTAATAATAATATAGTCCGATGAAATCTGCTTAAGTTTTCTGTCATGGTAGAAAGCATGAGCATTTCTTTTTGTTGAAAAAGGGCCCAAATATATCCGGTACCATAAGCTATTTTTAACTTGTGAAGGCACCACCTCAGATTCAAACCCTGAGACTTTGAGCTTATTTTTATAATTTTGTGCTTCAGCTTGAGTGGGAAATGATGCTAGCTGAATATAGAATTGAGATCCAATAATCATAGGTTTTCTAGGGGGGGATTTCTTCTGTGTGGGAATAAATTCTATATTCTTCTTGATTTTTTTCCCTTCACTATCGTAACTTATAAATCCATCATCGTCCTCAAAGGGACGATCATCAGTTTTACTCACCTTAGATTTTAAAATAGGCTTATAACTAAGATCTTCTGAATCAGTTGGAATAGTTATTTTTTTACAGGAAGATCCATTTGGGATGAGGATTCTGTCTCCAATTTCGAGATTTTTTTGAGATTTTAATTGAGAATTACTGCTAAGAATGAGTTGCCAACATTGATGAGTCCCATAGTACTGATTTGAGATAGTCATCAGAGTATCACCAGATTTTACTTGATGAAAAGTTTCCTTTGCAAAGAGGAGAGCGGAGAAAAAAATAGCGATAAAGAAATATCTAAAAAACATAGGCCAATCCAGCACTTAAGCTCAGTGCCGAATGTTTTATTTGAGCACCTTGCAAATTCCGTGAACTATCACTAACTCCAGTAAACTTTAGCGTTTGCAGTTGTCCTTGATGGCCTAATACAAAACGCCATTGATTTTTATAGGGAAGGATGTACTGTATATCCCAGCGTAGGAGTATGTTTTTATCAAGTGTTCCTGAAGAAGTGTTTTCACTATAACTAAATGAAGGATTAAAGGTGGCATTAATATGTAATATTCTTCTATTGCGCAGCTGTTTTTTAGCAAAGATACCAATTCCAATTGAATGAAACTCTTGATCAACTATTTGTAATGGGGTGGTTGATTCATAATTATCTTTATAAAAAAGATAATTAAATTGAAAATAGAGTTTTCCGATCAAACGGGACTCCCAAAACCTAAGGCCAAGAAATGTTTCAATTGAAGACGCATTTCCAGCAACGGATGCGGGAGAAACTGATCCAATATCACTATATTTAACAAATGTGGTATTAAAGTTTCCACCAAGCATGAGGTCTTCAGTTTTATTGGTTTGGAAGTTTACAGACGTTCCATATTGAATGGCCGAAAAATCAATGCTGGCACTATTATTTGAATTTAATCGATACTTTCTAATACCCAAGTGAGGGGAGGCCGAAAGGAAGGATTTAAATTCATCTTTATTATCCTTGTTTGACCGAACATCTCCATCATAGAGAGGATCTGAAGCATCCCCATCCTCTCTATCCCCAATAAGATACTTTTGTCCCCATGATATATTAGGGAGGGCCAAAAATAGAATAAAGAGAAAATGAATCATAATCTTATTTTAGTATACTACAAGGTAGGTAAGACTAAGCAGGCAATTTATTCGCTAGCGAGTTTTCGACCAATATTTTGAGTTTTGTTTTTAATGGCCAAGGAAAGGTTTTTTACATGAGGGTAATACTCAGAATTAGGGCTAAGCTTACCCAGGTGAAACGCTGATTTCTTATAATTTCTAAGTTTTATATTTGATTTGGCATTTCTATAATGGGCCAATTGATTATTGGAATTCATTTTTAAAGCTTCATCATAGTATTGTGAAGCCCTCTTGTATTGATCAAAAGAGTAATAAAGATTTCCAAGAATGGTATAGGGCTCTTCTTTAGAGAAAGCCATTTTCTTGGCAGCTGCAAACTCTTTCTTTGACTCTTTATGATTACCAATTAAATCATAAAGATAGCTTCTAAATACATAGGCCTTTACATAGCGTGGCCTAAAATGTTGAATTTTAAAGTATTCCTTGGCGGCTAGGTCGAATTTTTTCTCTTTAATATAGATAACGGCCTTAAGCTCATACCCACGAGGGTCTTTTGGTTGTAGTTTAATGGCATGCTCAAAGGTTTGCTTGGCCTCATTAAATTCACCAATGCCTTGTTGGCCCATTCCTAGTCCTATATAACCTTCAATGTCTTGAGGATAGGATTTAACAAAAGAAAAGAAGATATCTTTTGCTTTTTCATATTCGCCTTTTTTAAGTGCAATATCTCCTAGGTATAAATTGGCCTGTCTATTCTCGTCATTTAAGGCAATGGCTTTTTGAAAATGCTCTACTGCTTTATCTAACTGTTCATTATAGCTTAAATAAAACTTTCCAATTTTCACATGAAGTTTCTCACTCTCAGGTGCTAGCTTTGCTGACATACTGAAGTAATACTCAGCTTTATCATATTGATATTTTTGCCATAAAAAATTGGCCAATTCATAGGGAACCAGAGCATTTTTAGGCTGAATTCTCATGGCATTTGTTGCATGCATGACGGATTCTGAAATTCGGCCAAATTCAATTGCGATATTCATGAGTTGGTAGTGTGGATCAAATAAAGTGCTTCGCAATTTCTTAGAATAGGAAAAATATTTTTTGGCTTCTTCTAGATTTCCCATTTTCTTATAGAGCATTCCCAAATTAAAATTAGCATCTACAGTGAATGGGTTTTTCTCTAAACTTTTGTCAAGATAGTATTTAGCTTGGTGATAGTTTTTTAATTGAAAGTAGACAATCCCCAGATTTGTCATGGCCTTAAAATTATCAGGGTTTATCCTTAACTCTTTTTGATAGTAATGAATGGCCTCATAGGGATGTCCTGTGGTTTCAACTTCCACTGCTTTTTTATAATAATCAAAGCCCGCAAATACTGCTGGAGTAAACAAAAACAGGGCAATAAATTTAAAGGACAAATTTCCCATACTCCCTTCATCGGCTATGAACTAAGTTTTCTTTAAGGATAGTGGATTATTTAAGTTTCATGCCTAAATGGTTGATTTTGTTTGTTGGGGCAAATGGTTAAACATTCTTTACTTATATGACGAGGAGTAAACCACTATGAAACATTTGTTTACATTATTCAGTCTGATTCTCTGCGGTTGTGGAGGGAATTCGACGTCTCTAAATACTTCTTCGGGCTTTTCTCTCGGCAGTTCTGAAGCTGGTTGGGCATTAGATACCACACAAAATTCTGTGATGTTAACAAGCCCTGGCAAACAAGCTTCTCATTACTTTGCAAGTGGAATTACATATGGAGATTTTAATGGGGATGGCAATCCTGACTTGGCAGTTTCTCAATACTTGGGCGATACCAATTTTACTGGAACGTACAATTATACGGATACTGGTGCTGTTTATATTTATTACTCGATTAATAATAGTACCAATCGCTCAGATGCAGATTTAATCCTAACTGTTGGAAATAGTAATGCCTCTCAATTTGGTTATGGATTGGGCTCAGGTGATATTAATAATGATGGTTATATGGATCTTATTGTAGGGGCCCCAAATGAAGATATGACTCCGCCAAATGCAAATTCAGGAAGTGTTTATATTTACTATGGTTCATCGAACGGGCTGCCAACAACTCAAGACCAAATTCTAAGTCAACCTAATGGAACAGTTAATTCTGGTTTTGGTTCTGATATCTTTGTTGATGACTTAGATGGTGATGGTTATAAAGAGCTCATCGTGGGATCTATCCTTGATGATACGATTGCGGGCAATGCCGGTTCTGCTTGGATTTTCACAGGACAATCTGACTCTCTTTATATTACAACAGCAGCCCTAAATCTCACTTTGACTGGAGGAACTGCAAATGATTATTGTGGTCATGCTGTTTGGGTACATGATTATAATAATGATGGGAATAAGGACGTTTACGTCGGTTGTCCACGTGAGGATACAGCAGGAACTGACAGAGGTGCTGTGCTCATTTACTATGGAACAGGAGTTCAAGGTACTTGGGTGACAAGTGCTGCTGTTCCTGATGCCACTTTAGTTAATCCCATTTCTGCTAACTCTGACTATTATGGATCTTCTCTGGCCGTTTTAGATTACGATGGAGATGGAAATGATGATTTAGTCGTTGGGGCCTATGCCGCGGATGATTCATTCACTGATTCAGGCGCCATATACTTATATAGCGATATTCAAAATGATCAAACAGTAGATGCAGTCAAAGGTCCTCCTTATATAAATCCTTATGGGGCCGAATACTATGGCTTTTCAATGGCAGTGGGTGATGCGAACTCAGATGGAGTCACAGACTTATTTGTTGGAGTACCTTTGGCCTATCAAAATGGATACCGTCATGGAAATGTGGGAGTTCATTTAGGAAACTCATCAACGGGCATGAACTTTAGTAGTTACGGAAAACTTATTACTTACGATTACCATAAATCTCCAAGTTATTCCCGCACAGCTGAGCTAGATGAATTTGGTTACTCTTTATGCCAAGGTGATTTTAACAATGATGGCTTCCTTGATGTGGGAGTGGGAGCAAGAGTTGATGACTCTAAATATACAGATGACGGTGCTATTTATCTTTATTATGGCAGGGCCGGTGGTTTTATACTTAATAACCCAGATAAACGACTTCAAAGTGATGGTGCTTATAATACCGCGAGAACTTTTGGGACATCTTGCTTAGGTATGGATATTAACCGTGATGGATATACCGATTTACTAGTAGGCGCTGAAGGCGATGATTCCATTGCAGCTAATGCGGGCGCTGTTTTTGTTTATTACGGGAGCTCTAATGGCATAGGTAATATTCCAAGTAGTGTTTTCTATGGGCCGTCGA
>CAYGUN010000108.1:2607-8632 GCA_964353025.1 uncultured Bacteriovoracaceae bacterium | reverse complement strand
GCGTGTAATGGTGAAAGCCATTCGTGGGTTCAAATCCCATGTTCTCCGCCATTTTTTCTCTTTGCTCATACTACTCTCAGATTTTTTAATGATTTCATAAACTTAAAAAGAAAAAACAGTTTATTGTAAAAGGCGATTAAGGGCAAAGTGCTAAATGGGTGCTACTTTCCTCTGAAACTCCAAAATTAACTACATTAGCTGACTTTTGAAAGTGCTCAGGGTGAAGGTGTGCATAATTATTAATTGTTATGTCCACGCTCTTATGTCCTAGCAATTTTGATAAGACATAAATCTCGCCACCATTCATGACAAAATTCGCCGCATAAGTTGTTCTGAAACCTTCTTTGTAGAAAGTGCTCAGGGCCAATAGGCTTGCCTGCTTCATTAAGAACAATAAACTCAAGGTTATCTCTTTTTTTACTTCTAAGTATATTCAAAGCAGAAGAACAAGCTTCGCTAATAGGTATGGTTCGAATCTTTCTATTCTTGGTAGGCTTGAGTCCTTTTCTGTCTCTTGAATAAGATACTGTGATTAAGCCCTTATTCATATTTACGTCTTTCCATCTTAGGGCCGCAATATTTTAGATAAAAAACTTGTGACCCACGAAAGAGTCTTTATGGAACTTGTTTCTGTAATGGTTCAGAACGACAATCTTCATGCAAAAGTTAAAGCAATTGAGCTTATAATGCAGCAGCTACCACCTATAGAAAATAATGATCGTTTTAAGGCCAATGCTGAAAGAATGATGGAGGCACTTAAAAGGGTTTCAGATAGAAGGAAAGTGGGTTAGTTTTCTTGGTTTAGAAGCTTTTGACTATGCTCTAAAAGATCTTGAGAATTAACTTGATAGGGCACTCCGCTCCATTGTTGGTTTTTTTCAACAACTTCTGCATATGCCTCGTTTATAATTTTAAAGCTTTCAGCATCTCCACCCAAAACATCAGGATGGTATTTTTTTGCAAGTTTTGCATATTGCCTTTTTATTTCTTGTTCTGTTGCATTTTCACTGACTCCTAGAATTTTATAAGCTGACGAACCAAGAGAGGGCTTAAGGGTTGCTTTACTATAAGGAATTAATGCTTGCTGGCTGATATCTGTTACTGTTTCTGCCGAACCTTGAATAAGTGGAGATGGCTGTACTTGTAACTCAAGTTCTTGAATAAAAAAGCGAAGCTCCCTTTCGGCATGTGTGCCAATATTAAGTCGTTCTTTAAGCATGTACAGCTGTTGAAGATTGTCCGAATCAAGTGATAATTTATGCAGTACACGAAAATATGAATTTACTCTCTGAGTATTATTTGCCCCATAGTCACCAATTGATAAAACAAATTGTTCTATGGCCAACTCCTCATAGCTTTCCCCCAATTTTTCTGCAAAGTGGAAAACTTCATTAATATTATCCCCAGCTTTTCGTGCTTGAGAAATAATAATATCTTTTGAAATATTTTTTAGTCGATTAATTGTTCTTCCTGCTTCTTCACCTGAAATTCCCTTTAAGGCATCAAGTTTTTCTATTACGGAACGATGAATCAACTTTATATCATTACTGCTTAATGCAACATTTTCCAATGAATTAAGGTAAGCTTGGTTATTGCTTGCTTTTATATCTAAGGCCACTTCTAGTAAATAGTTGGAAAGTTTTTTCTTTTCGGGAATAGATTGTACACTGTTAAGTAGACCTGCAATAACATTAGCTTTTTCACCTGACCTTATTGTAAATACTTCAGTAAGATATCTTTGAGTCTCATCACTTGCATTTGTAACAAAAGAAAAGTCACGGATTATTCCTGGATAACGTCTTAAGAAAAGCTCATATTGTTTTTTATTTTCAACATCCTTTGTAAGCATATAATTAAACATAGATGAAATATCGAGGTCATTTGCAATTATTTTTTCTTGAGAGTCACTTCCAATTATTCCTTTGGGGATTGCCCTTTCTCCAGGTTTAAGACTTTTTCTAAATTGGTTTTCTAGATATAGCTGAGAAAGATTTTCTAGTTTTTCCCCAGTTAGATATTGAGGATGAAGTTTTTCAAAAAAAGAAAGTATCGGCAGTATTTTATCGAGAGCAATTTTTCCATTTGCAAACAGATGTTCGATAAGATCAATTTGTTCATTAGATGTTAAATATTTTAAGTCAAAAAAACTCCAATCTGAATTATGAATACTATCTATGTTTTCTTTTAGTTTTCGGTATAAATATTGAGAAGTAAATTCTTTTAGTGAGTCTGGGGAGTCTTTCCCAATTTTTATTGTATAAGGTGCTGAATCATGTCCTACTGTTCCAGGAGATTTCCCCATCATTTCTTGCCACTGTCCTTGATTCATATAATAGATGTCTGGATTATACTCTTTTACCATTTCAACATCTTTTTCAATAAGAGAAATTTTGCTATTCATCGATTTGATGAGTTTATTTTTTGTTTTTACGTCTGCATTAGAACGAAAAAAATCAATAAAAAACTTTTGTAGGGATGAATCGCTAAATGCCGATTTATCAAGAAAATCGAAAGACTCGCTTAAGTACTGATACTCTTTTTTATTTAATATTTTGGAGTAATAGCTGGCCATAAGTTTATTAAGTTCAGTCGTTTTTACACTCATTTTATTTCTTAGCAGATGCAATGCTAGTTCGGGGTTGGGAGAATCTTTTAAGAGGTCAAGGAGAGTGTTGTCAAAGTCTCCAAGCTTGGGATTAAAGGCTTCTAGGTAATCAATAACTCTTTTCAAAACATCTTTATCATTTGGAGTAAGTTTATTTATTAGTTTTATAACATCTTCGTCAAAGTAATTTTTTATTACAGATTTCACGCTAGTATCTTCTGTTAAATACTTTTTAAGCAGTGCTGAAATATGATCTATTCTTTTTTCATGAAACGTGCTGATTCGATTTCTTTCTAAAAAAACCTGCAGATTTTTCCCTTTTAAGCCTTTTATTAAGCCTTTGTAGTCAAAAATAGCACTTGGGCTTGACTTGTTACTTAATACTCCACTCCAGGCTCCCACACTTTTCTTGGAATCTGATAGGTGCTTAAAAAAGTCCATCTGCAGAGCAAAGATTTCTTCATCATCGGCTGTTTTAAGTGCATTTTCTCCCATTTTCTTTATTATTTTATTAAGGAAATTTTCAGAGAATTTTATCTCCTTATTAACGTCTTTTCACAAATATACTTTTGTATTATCGGGCACTTGCTCCTTGAAGATCCTTAGAGCATTAGAGACTTTTTCTTTATTACTTGATAGCATTCTCTCACGAATAAGTTGCTTAGTAGGGTCTATACCAGGCTTGAAGCCGATTAACCTTACTAGCGTACCTGCACCAGATGATTTACCATCGACAACAATTCCTTGTGAATACGTGGTCTTACTTCCAATACCTGAATTTGTAATATCAAGTGCAGCTTTATCGGTGTATTGAAATTGATCTGACTCTGCAATCGGTTTTCCCAGTTTATAGCTTGGTGAGTTTCTTACGGTAGGCAAGACACCAGCATTGTCAATTGCATGGCTTTCCCCCGACAACAAAGCCTTTATACTGATTGGGAAGGTTTTTTTGGGCTTGACGTAACCAAAACTCATATAGGGGCCCACTTTCGGTCATCCCTGTTGCTGGATTTATAGCTCCTGAAGGTGAAGATAAAATATTTGCTCCGAAATCTACGGACATATATAAATCATCTTGATATTTTAATGGAAAGTATTGGATAAACCCTAAGTAGGATTCATTTGATTCAACCGCATAAACAACGGCATTATCATTTAAACTGCTGGCCCATCTCTGGGGTGTAAGAGATTCTAGGCTTAAGCAATTTCCACCAACGCATTCATTAATGTTAAGGCCTTTCCATATTGAGTGAATCCTTCTTCCGATTGGAATAAAATTATAATCGCTAACCTTTGCTCCTGCATCTGCTATTCGGTTTCCATTTCTTGTTGTGGTGGTTTGAGGTGGAAAGATATCTACATTTTGTAGAAGGGGTACTTCATGGGTGGCAAGATTTGGGTTATTTTTCATATTATCGAAGTAGCCAGGATGTACAACAGCGATTTCTTCGATTCCGTACTTTTGAAGAATCTCGATAGTTTCTTTTGTGACCGTATCACCAGATGCGAAGTTTATATTTTGAGGAAATTTGCCCACGGAAATTTCTTTTATTCCTTTTTCTTTTAAATGCTCTATCGCTTTTTTAGTTAGCTTGCGATTAAAGCTCATCATATCAAGGAGAGAGTTATCATCTACATACATACCAATAAGATCATCACTCACAGCTTTTTTTACACTTGACCCTCCAAAATTATCTGCAAAAGTATATCCCACAAGTTCATCAGATACTTTCATAATAGAACCTTTGGGTTTAATTGCAGGAAAATATTTTCTAAGTCCGTTTATAAAAAACTCAGGAGGTTTTGGAAGTTCATTTAAGTTAAATTGTTCAAAGAAAATTTTAATTTTTGTATCTTTTAGTCCTGTCATAGCTTCAATAACTAAGTTTGCTTCGCCTGAATTAAGATAATCCATCAATTGAGAATCTGCTTTAAACATCTCATCTAAGTAGTAATTTTCGATTGCAATATACTCGGGATCACTTTTAAACGTTGAGAAAATTTCTTTTTGATACTTTTGGCTTATTGCTTTTTTTTGCTTTTTTGATGTTGCTGAAGACATTTCCTTGTCGAAAGAATCACTCTGGGCTCGAAGTTCCGTAAAACGCTTCTCTATAAACTTAACTTTATTGGCCTTACTTAAATTTGATACTGAAGATGCTTTATCTTTAAATCCTTTTTTCATCTGACTCAAGTACAAATTCCACTTGGGTACATTTAATTTTCTTCCATAGCTTTTAATTTCTGAGGTGATGGAAAAACTTTGGAACCCATTAGGCGACTCCCAAAGCCTTTTCTTCATGTATGGATACTTTTGAGTTAACGCTTTCATTTGCTCTATAATCGCATTATAGGATTTTCGATTGAATCGAGATGCATCTCCTCCTCCATAATATTTTAAAAGAACTCCATAATATTGGTCGATTAGGTCTTGATCATTAATAAAATCGTCAAAGTTTTTTATGTTCTTGAATAAGATATCTAAATCATAAAAACTTTTATGTGCCAAAGCTAGAGAGGGCTCTTTATATAATGCTTTGGGTAACTCTTTTAAAGAATTGGTTCTTTCTCTCTTTAAGCAATTCAAAACAGAGCTTGCTTTTACAGATAGACTAAAACTTATCAAAAAAACTAATGTTGCAAGTAAATATGCTTTCACAATGTTTTATCGGCAAGTTAGCGTGTAGAATTTATTCTAAGCCTTGGTTTTAATTCGTTATTTGAGTGAAGAAGTCTTCTATGTCTATGGCCATATTGTTGAGTAAAGCTATCTTAGAGTATTCCCTCTAAAATGAACTGAACTCCCATCCTCTTTATACTTCTCACACAGCAGGACGGTTTCGGGTTCGCAACCTTTAATGAATCGGTTTTTGCTTTTTGATCCCAGTGCTCCAATTGGGATTTTAACTCTTTGGTCATGATCATAAAGCTTGAATCCATTTTTCACTGATTTTTGGCATTTTGCGTTGTTTTTAAATCTCACAATGAGTTTATTGGAGTTTTTCATTGCAGTGGCCTTAAAAACATTAATTGACTTGTTTTCTTTTATATAACGCCAATAGCATCCTTTGGAAGTATCGTAATTGTCACTATCCAAAAGTCTGGCTTCGTCACACTTATCTACTGTTTCAAACTCTCCATATAACTTTGTCCTATCAACTCGGTCTGTAAAAGCACAATAGGTACATGTTCCTTTCTTTTTGCGGACATACCCGAGCCTCATTCCATCGGAGCAATCTTGCTTAAAATTGGATATATGCGTTTTGCCAAGTCTCTCTCGTTCATCAATAAGATGATTTCGAAACTTTTTTAATTTACGGTAAAGTGTTGATGCAAAATACTTCTCGATACATAGGTTTTGAGTTTCTTCTTCGCAAGAATCAAGTTGCATATTAGATATTAATATTTCTCCATATTTTT
>CAYGUN010000108.1:0-2597 GCA_964353025.1 uncultured Bacteriovoracaceae bacterium | reverse complement strand
TTTCTAGGCAGGCCTCGGTTGTTTCTACCTTTTTAATGCCTTTTTCTGGCTTCATTTTCTTCTCTTTTACAAACTTTCGAGCTTCGGTAAATTGGCCATTCATTAGCATTTTTTCGAGCTTAGCGTAGTTTGAACCTGAATAGGCTGAGTTAATAAGCACTAATGTTATTAAGTAAAATTTCATTTCTTTATCCTCCTTAAAACAACCTCAAAGACACCTGCGTTAATCTCCTCTGAGAAGTCTTGAATGGATTGTTTTTGTTCTTTTATTCCAAAGCACAACTCATCCACTGAAATATTAAAATATTCAGCTACGGCCTTAAGTTGTTCTATGTTTCTTGGGTCTTGACCAGCGGCCCAGTTGTTGAGGGTTTGAGGAGGAACTCCTGTGGCCCTAGAGAGTTGAGCATAGGTTAGATCATGATCCCTTAGTAGGGTTGAAAGTCTTTTCGCTAATTTATTTTTCATACTTATCTCTACTTTTCGCTTGAGCGTAATTTAGCTAAACGCACTATCCCTAATGAGAGATAAAATCCCTTGTAGGGGATTCAGCATCTCTTTTGAGAGATTTTTAGGTGCTGTTTGAGTGCTAAAATCACTCACAATCGTTAATTGTTGTTAAAAGTAGATCACAGATGGATTGAGAGACTTGGTTGGTTGTTAATGATTACAAATAGTTGCAAGCAACTAGAATTAAAGGTAATGTTTGTTTTTTAGGAGAATACTGGATTCAAACATCCCATGTTCTCCGCCATTTATTTCACTGTTAAAGTAACTCTTTGAAATGATTCATTACTTTTCTCTTCAATAAATTCTGTGGGCAGAATTAGGGTCACTATTAAAGCGTCATTTTCAAAGAATTGAGTCAGGCAAGAATATAACTTTAATTACTTTATATAGGGTTTTTAGGCTCTATAAGATTCAACTTAATGAAATACTGAATGACTAAGGGTGTATTTCATTAAGCCAGGCATTTAAATTTTTCTTTAAACATTTTGCTATTCGATATGAAACAAAAACACTTGGTGAACGAAGTCTCCCCCCCTCAAGTGATCGGATTGATTCAACAGAAACATTTGCTTTCCTTGCCAAATCTTCCTGACTTAAATTTAGTTCAATTCTTCTCTTTTTTATTTTATCAGCGAGAAGCGAACTTAGTCTCTTAATTTCTTTTGTATCAGCTCTTCTTGTCATGTATTATAATACCATATTTTTAATACTTGTATTATAATACTATAAAATGTAAAGTTTTAAAGTCAAATGGTGAGATAAAAATGGACGCTAATATTATTCTTATAGATTCGAAAATTTCTGACATAAGATGGTTAGAAAAAAGACTAGACGAGGAGCCATGTCTAAAAATAGCCTTCGATCTTAGTGATGAGGCTATCCTTGATAGTTCCAAGGTTGCTTTGTGGAAGTGTATAGTAGACAGAATAAGATCTTATACTAAATCAGATTTAAGAGTTATCCCTCCCGCGGATGAATCTCTAAACAATGTTCTTAAATCAATAGGTTTTTATGATGGTGAAAAGAAGAGTGAGATATCAGAGCATGGCTTCACACCTCTAATGAAAGTTAGAAATGATAGGAATGATTTTATTGATGAGATTTGCAAGAGTCATCTTGAGCATAGGGGTTATGCAGTTTCATTGATGATGGAGTTGGCTCCAAGGTTAATGGAGCTTGCTGATAATATTCATTATCATTCTGGGCCAGAGGATGAATCTGGAGAAGGATATGTACTTGGTCATATTGATAAAGATTCTATTGAGCTTTGCTTTGTTGATATAGGGTGTGGATTTAAAGGTTCTTATAAGAGACATGGTCTATTCCTTGAGAAAAAAGAAAGCGAGATTTTAGAAGAGTCTATGAAGGAACTCGTTAGTTCAAGAAATACCCCTGTCAAAAGAGAGCGAGGAATCGGCTTATACACAGTTAAGCAGTATTTGAACTCAGGAAATATTGGTGAGTTAAAAATTATTAGCGGTGGTGGGTTGTTACTATTTAATGGGAAGCAAATGTCTACACATGAGATTCGTTACACACAAGGGACTTCTGTTTCACTAAAGGTAGGATTATGAAAAGAATTAAACTAAGTAAAAAAGGAACTTTCCTATCTGGTCGTTCTTTAGCTTCAGAGTTTATTAAAGAGTATTTTGATAGAGATTTTGATGCGAATGAAGAGATATACTTAGACTTTAATGGAGTGGAAAATATTTCTCAAGCTTTCTTATCTGAGTTTTTGCATCGTATTAAAGATTTGAACGTTAATATAAAGTGCCTTGTTTACGAGAACCTTAATAACGAGATTATTAAGTCCAGGGTATACGAGGAAGTTGAAAGGGTAGAGTCTTCGAGGTAGGTTTTGATTTGGGCAAAAACTGGGCAGGACTAGCGTAGAGTGTAAAAATAAAGATGAGGGGAGTAAGGCAAAATAATCGAGTAAGATTTTAATTTTACAAGGTTTATTGTCGTTTATATGTTTTAATAATTGCTCAGTTTACCAGCGGAGTCATTTCCCCCATTTTAACAGGTTATCAAGTTACCTTTGACCAATCTTTCATTATTAGATAGTAATGTGCATTATCAGGGAG
>CAYGUN010000107.1:0-8676 GCA_964353025.1 uncultured Bacteriovoracaceae bacterium | reverse complement strand
CTTGAGGGTAATCCGCACACACGGGTTCACCTAAAATAGCAGGAGCATGCACTTCTCTGACAAAAGCCAGATTACGAGCATAAACCCCTTCATCAAGCTTCATTGAGTTTTTCTCTAGGTAAGGAGAGATATGGATATCAGGGTTTACAATATCAACTTTTAAATTATCCCTAAACTGCTTAACTACTTCATAGGCCACAATATAAGAAGTCTCGATATGATCAGTGACAAGTAGGCGCAAAAAGTTAAAGCGGTGATTTTGCATTTGCATTTCACCTCCTTCAAAACTTCCTCCAGTAAACACCATAGCGAAATTTTCCTTAGAAGGAACATAACGGCCAGTTTTAAGTTTTGCCCCGCAAGAATTATAATGAATACTAATGGCCAAGTCTGGCCCGTAATCATTTACTATTTTTGCTCTATTATAAAGATCTTCTTTGGAGAAAATTGCAAACTTATCTTCTTCGCTAAATTGTTGATACTCTTGCCTTTTTATTTTTTTCTCATCCTCAGATAAATCTTTAATTTGCTCCTCTATATAAGCAGGATAAAGATCCACTAACCACTGCTCAAAGGTTTTCCCAAAAGAAGAAACACCTATATGATGCCTAGTCATAAAAACATCAACTCCAATAGCTTCAAGTTTTTCCTTTAAGGCCTCAGCTGTAAAAAAGTTTATCTCCCCTTCCTTAACCACCAAGTCATCTCGATTACCATTTTCAGGGACAGGCAGTTGATGAAAATAACGACCTTCTAATCTTGCATAGTCCCCTCCAAGATGTCCTGGATCAAGAGCAATCTTTAAAACTTTTTTCATCGGAATCTGTATTGTTTCATTTTTATCAGGTGGCACTAATTTAAGTTCATATTCTTTATTGGAATTCTCATCTTTTAGAATCAAAGAATCGGCGTTGAATTCGTAAAAATTTGCAACACCAATATCCTTTTGTAAAAAAGCATTCATTCTTTTGGTTAAATATTCTTTGGAATACCTATCGTGGTATGAGTTAAAAATACTAAAGTCTATACTCTGCTGAGAAAAAGCAGATAAGCTAAAAAGAATCAGACTGATAAAGATTTTCATGATAAAACATCCTATTTTATTTCTTATCTTTATTCTAAATTTGAAAAATGCGAGTGTCTTGAAATGACAGAAAAGTTAAGATTATTTATTAAGAAATTCTCTATAAATGTCGTCTATATAGAAATCAACCATTTCTGGAGCATAATATTCAAGTTCATCCTGGGCCAATAAATCCATCTCAAGTGTTTCAAAGCTGCCATTATTGTCAAGATAGCTAAGTAGGGAGTTAGGAACTCCCCACGAACTTAATTCCTTTGTGGTCTCCGCCACAGAGCCCTGGTCTCCTTTTTGAGGCAGGTCTTCCAATATGGCCATACCAGTATTACTGCCAACATCTTCTTTCCCAATATTATAAATGGAGTGAAACCCAAGATAAGACTTCTTATTCATAGTTCTAATATCACCCCATAAAAAAACACTCACACAAGCTGAAGAACATTCTCCTTTATACGGAATATAGGTAACTAACTCACAATCAGGACAGGCCTCGTCTAATAATTCCTTCATGTAATTTAGAACAAAAAGATTTCCCCCACCTGATTTGAGTACTAATAGTATTTTTGTGTTAGGTCTAAGCTGCTTTATGGCCTCAGTCCAACCGCTCAGGACGTTTGTTTCAAAGGTAAATAGACCTTGAAACCAAATCGTTTGATGCCGAGGGTTTTCTTCAAAGCTATAACTGACAGTATTTAGATTAGTTTGCCAAACTTTGGCGAAAACATTGTATGAAATGATAAAGCAAAGAAGAAAGATTTTCATGAGTTACACCCCTTCCGAAAACAACTAGTAAAGCAAGATGGAAAATGGATTGTCAGTACTGCTGGAATTCAGCAAAGCGTAGATCTGGTTATTGCTGCCGATGGCATACACTCACAGACGGCCCGCATCTTAGGTCACTCTATCCCTAATAGCAGTAATAGAATTGCTCTTCATTGTTACTTACCTTTAAAAAGCCAAAGGTATTATTCAAGAATTGGTCAAATGCATATTTTTAAAGATGGTGCTTATTGTGGAATTGACCCTATTAAGGAAGAGGAGATTAACTTCTCTATTGTTTGTGATAAAAGAAAGTTTACAGAAAATAAAAGACCTTATGAAATCATTAATCATTATATTTCCCAATCAGAAGCATTAACTCAAATGTTTAATCAACTTGATCAGAAAAGCGAAGTTTATTCGCTCTTTCCTATTAGTAAGAAAAATAAACATATTGCTGGCAATGCAATGGCCTACGTTGGGGATGCTGCAGGGTTTATTGATCCACTAACAGGGGAAGGAATATACCAAGCAATGTATAGTGCCTTACTTTTGGCCAAGCAAATTAAAAAATACCCATTAGAAAAGGCACTTAAGAAATACGCTGCAGCTAAGAGAAAGTTTTTCTTTCAAAAAAATCTTTTAAACACTGTTTTTCAATCTATTATACGTTCTCCTTTTCTTTGTGGGATCATTGCAAGCTATTTAAAGAAAAATCAAGAAAAGGCCAATACTTTTGTAGGAATTATTGGCAATATTTATTCCCCCTTACAAGGGTTAATGAAAATATTTTTTCAAAACTAAGAGGAGTTTATATGAGTTTAATTATTGATGCTAAAACTGTTTTCCCTGAAAATGAATATGAGCAAACTCAGCTCTATGATTTTCTGAGTACTCTTTGGCCCGAAAATAAACGAATGATCCAAAAATTTCATGAAAGTGTTTTAGTCCAAAAAAGGGCCACATGTATTCCGTTGCAAGAGATTGGAAGACTTACCACCTTTGCTCAAAGAAATAGAATATGGAAAGAGCAGGCCCTACAATTGTCCAAGCAAGCAGTCACAGATATCTTAACTAAAAATGATATTACCCCCCAAGACATTGGTCTTTTAGTTACAACATCAGTCACTGGTTTTAGCATCCCAAGTCTTGATGCCCTTCTTATGAATGAACTCCAGTTCTCAGCTCAAACTAAGCGATTGCCACTTTTTGGATTTGGTTGTTTAGGAGGATGTGCTTCACTTAATAGGGCCCATGATTACCTTCAATTACATAAAGACAAACTCGCTCTAGTTGTAGGAGTTGAACTCTGTTCACTTACCTTCCAACTACAAGATAAAAGTGTACCAAACTTTGTGGCCACGGCCCTATTTGGAGATGGAGCTGCCGCAGTTTTATTAGCAGGAGAAGATCACCCTCTTGCAAAGCAAGGAAAATTTCAAATCGATGATTATGAAAGCTTCTTTTATCCTAATACACAAGATACCATGGGTTGGAATATCGTTGATACGGGATTTCAGATTATTCTTAGTGGTGATGTTTCAGAATTAGTAGAAAAAGAAATCCTACAAAACACAAAGTTTTTATTAAATAAAAATAAACTCCCCCTTGAAGAGATGAAATTTGTCATCAGCCACCCCGGTGGTCCTAAAGTTCTCTCTTCTTTGGCCCGTGCAGTCGGAATGCAAGATGAAGACTTCTCCCATAGTTGGGCAAGCCTAGCAGAACATGGAAATATGTCATCAGTCTCGGTTTTAAACGTATTAGAAAGAAGTATCAAAAGCTGTAATGGGAAAACAAATGAGCATGGCCTTTTGATGGCCATGGGACCTGCTTTTAATTGTGAGATCACTTTATTGAAAAAGGTTGGCTAAGAAATGGAAGAGCAGGCTTTTTATGCCTTTTATACTCTACTCATCTGCTACCGGTTATATGAGCTGAGAGTTGCCAAGAAAAATGAAGCAACCTTGCAGTTAAATACTCCTGCTCCCCTGCAAGAGTTAGGAATTACCCAAAGAAAATTGATGGTCTGTTTTCATACATCCTGGTTTCTTTCACTATTCATAGAGTTTAAACTTTATGGAAAACTCAACCAAAATTCTTGGTTAATTGCACTCGGACTCTTGTTGAGCCTTTCTATCATTTTGCGTTATCTAAGCATGAAAGCTCTCGGTCCTTATTGGAGTACGAAAATATTCAAGCTAGATAACTCTCCTTTGATAAAAAAAGGAATCTACAAGTATTTCTCTCAGCCTAATTATTTTGCCGTAGTTCTTGAATTTATCGTTATCCCACTCGCATTTCAATGTTATTATACTATGTATATATTCTCTCTTTTAAATCTCATCTTTTTAAAGAAAAGAATTCAATTAGAGAATTTTTCACATCAGTCTAGAATCAATGGTGGGGCCATATGAAATTTTTATTTTTGCTACTTTTTTCTTTAGGCGTTTCGGCAAAAGATTATACCTTCAGCGATTATGACCTGGCCTCTGAATCAGATGAGTTTATTAAGTTTGAAAGTGAAAGCACTAAGCTTGGCCTTATTACAACTTCTTTTGATGGATATGCCAAATCTTTCAAGACAAATATAGAGAAAAACAACGACTCCGTTAATAAAGTAGAAGTTATTCTCAACTCCAAAAGCATTGATACTGATAGTGGCTCACGTAATGAAAAAATGCATGAGCTCTGCCTAAGTGCAGATAAATTTCCATTTGTTATTTTCTCAACCCAAGAGAAGATTGCTTTAAAGGAAGACAGTGGAGAATTTATAGGTAAACTAAAAGTTAAGGATACAGAAAAACCAGTTAAAGTCGTCTATGAAATTTATAAAAAAGAAGACAAGTTTTTCATAAAAGGGAGCACGTCTTTTAGTTTAAAAGAGTTTAAAGTTGCTGATCCTTCCATTGCCATTGCATCAGTGAGAGATAATTTCGATATAAGGTTTAATTTGGAGATCAATTGAAAGTCAAAATCTCTGTCTTTTTAAGTTATCTCTTTATTATTTTCTCCCTCATCTATACAGACAATATGAGACAAAATAATGATGAATCACTTATCATAGAAAATAGTAATGAACAGCAATATCAAATTAGTCCATTCAGTCATCTTATTATTCAATTTAAAGAGAAGTTAGAAAATCAAGCAGTCCATGAAAAAACCCTCGAGAGTATTGCAAACAAATATTTTGACGAAGCCAGTGTTATCTCAAGTCGCGTTTTAACGAAAAAAACAGATACTAAAGAGCAATTTGAGTTTTATCTCAAACACCCCTTAGTTAATCTTAAATTACTCAATGAAACCTCTTTTTCCTTTATTATCCTCATTCCTAATAAAGAGAGGGTCAATTTCTCTGCTTTTATACAAGAGATTGAACAGAGTTTTGAAAACTCTAATTACTCAATGGCAGGCCTGCCTTACCTTAATTATGAAATAGGAAAAACGACTCTTGATATTAAAAAATTCATTTTGCCCGGACTAATTGCTCTCACACTTATTTTGTCTTTGTTCTTATTTAAAAGCTTATGGGACACCATCGTTTTTTTTCATTTCCCACTCATCTCAATTGCCATTGCTCAATTACTACTTAAAGGCATCTATGGAGAAAGCAACCTCCTCTCTTCACTTTCTCCATTAATTAATTTTGTCGTTATACTATGTCTAAATTTTCATCTTTATTATTCACTCAAAGCACTGGGCACTATCAGTGAATTAAAAAGAATAAAACTAAAACCCATTCTGTTTATGCTTATTACCACTATCATTGGTCTCAGTTCACTTTGTATAAGTGATGTCCCTGCCATTAGAGCATTTTCCATTATTTCATCCCTCTCTCTATTTATAGCATCTGTTTATAACTTACTCATATTCGCCTTTATTTATTCAAAAAATCCGCTGCAAAGTAAAAAAATTATAATATTCCCTTTTTCTCCACCTAAAATAAAGTCTGGCCTTATGACTCTCTTGCTCATCATACCTTTCATACTTGCCTTTTTCTTTATCAAAAATATTCCAATTCAAGTAGAAGCACTTTACTTTTTCCCTAAGAATTCAAAAATCATAAAGGCCAGTAAAACAATTGAAAAAGAAATAATAGGAACGCCCATTCTTGAAATTGATTTTGATTCCATTGATTTAAATAATAACTATGAAAAGTTTAAATCCATCTCCTTGGTAGAGGAGCGGATAAGTAAAATGCTAGGGGATGATGTTTTAATTCTATCTAAATCATCTCTCATCAAAGAGGCCAATTATATTTACTCTGGGAAGTTTGAACTTCCGGATCATACCCTTTCTGCCAATGCTCTCCTGACAGGCGTTCCGATAGGGCTTACCTCTCAAGAAGAAAATGATAAATATAAATCAGTATTTTTGACCCAGGCCCGTGATACAGAGGATTATAGAAAGATACTCCAAGAAGTTAGATTATATCTTGATACGCTTGACTTTAAGTACCAGTTTAGTGGCATTTATTATCGACTTATGAAATCTCAAACGGGCATCATTGATACTCTTATTAAAAGCTTTCTCATTAGCCTTTTCTTTGTCAGCATTTTAGTGGGCCTCATGTTTAATTCAATTAAAGATTTCCTCATCTTTCTTCTTATTAATATTATCCCACCTCTGCTCACTCTAGTTGTTTTTAAAATTATTGGCATGAGCTTAAACCTCGCCACGATCCTCACTTTCAGTGTCTCTTTCGGTCTTATTGTAGACTCGACTATTCATATTATTTATGGAAAAAAAATTGGATTATCAGAAGAGCATTTAAATCAAACGGTTTACTCTCCCATGATCTTTTCAAGCTTTGTTCTCATGCTAGGCTTTTTAAATTTCACCTTTCATTCATTTCTCCCCATTTGGCAATTTGGGCTTAGTATGTTCTTCACTATTTTATTTGGTTTTCTCTATGATTTTTTCGTACTGCCTAATTTAGGAAAAAAAAGCTAACACCAACTAAGCGCTTTTCTTCTCTTTAATAATGACAATATGCCGAATTGTTTTATTACGTCTATCTTTGAGAGGAAACTTTAGAATATCCGCTTGAGTCGTTTTACTATTCTCAAACTTCATTTTGATGTCTTTAAACTCGCCTTCATTTTGAAGATTTTTCGTGTGCTCTGAGGCCACAAAATTTTCAAGAAAGTCTTGCCCTCTTAACTTACGATGGTTAAGTCCTACTTTATTTTGAAAGGCCATATTTGATCTTTCTATTTTATTATCAGGAGATAAAATAAGAATCGAATTTTCGACCATATGAAAAATATGTTTGAGGTAACCATATTCTTCTAACACTAACTCAAGGCTCTGTAGTGAAAGCTCAATACTATCTTCTAGGATTGGTAAAATTTTATCTTGTACTTTTTTTTCATTAATAGGTTTAATGAGATAATTTTTCACCCCGAGATCAATAGCATCAAGCACTAGGGTAAGATCCTTTTCACTTGTAAGGTAGACAAAAGGAGTATCAAAAAAGGGATGCTTGCTTCTAATTTTTTTAAGCATCTCAATACCATCACAATTTGGCATTATCACGTCAGAAATAACTAAATCAAAAATCTCCTCTTCGACTTTTTTCAGCCCCTCAATCCCATCCTTTGCAATGATAAGGTTGTCGCCAACAACTCCCAATGTTTGGAGGATATTTTGCAACTCCTCAATAATCACATCAGAGTCTTCTACAATTAAAATCCGGTAATGTGAAAGTCCAAGATTTCCCATAAGTTTTAATCGGCTATATGGCCAAGTAGCTTAATTAACTGACAAATATCCTCTTTTTTATAGACTCCTTTGACTCTACTTCCTCCTTGGCATAATATTTGGCCATGAAAGGTACATTTTTTGCGAAACCACTCGAATACAAGGTCGATATATCTGGTGAGTCCTGGACTCAAGGACAGAGTATTAAAGGCCAGTTGATTGTTAACAACCACAGCTCAGAGAAAATTGATTTATCTGGATTGGGGTGCCATCTTTGCTACTGTGTGGGGAAAAAACTCAAGGCCCGAGATCCTAAGGCCATTATACTAATTGAAAGTGCCATACTACCAAAAGGTAAAGATGAAATGTCCTTTGAGTTTCGTTTAAGTGAAACCTCACCTATTACCGAATCTACTGCTAGTTTGTATCTTATCTGTGGCGATATCAAAAATCCTTATGAGGGTGGCATTCTCGAACTTAATATTAGGCCAACTGAGATTATTACCAACTTTGTTCAGGTCTTTGAGCAGTTTTTTCGCTTCAAACTTAAGGCCTTTAAAAATAAGAAAGAATATATTGAAGCTGTAGTCACTCCCCCTGATTCTCCTGTTTGGAAAAGCATTCAAAAAATGTCCCTTCAAATGAGGATGGCCGGAGAAAACCTTGAAGTGAACTTCATACTGGCCGTTAAAAGAATCTCCTTTGAAGATATCTCTAAAACAAAAGATGAAAAAATCCAGATTAGTAAAACTTTAACTAAAAAAGATCACACACTTTATGGTAGTATTAACCATGAAGGCATTCAAAAGATTATTACGGAAGTACTGGACGGAGTAAGGGTAAAACCCATACTTTAATCATTTTATATTTTATTATTTAAGTAAAATTCTGATTAAGCTCTTAGGCTTTAAAATTACTGGCCCTCGCCCCAAGTGGGACAAGAAAATACACTGATAGTTGGAAATCTGGCTTTTACCACTGAATATCTGTGGCCGGGACCTGCAGCTCTCTCGCGATGGATAAGAATGCAGGTAAATAGAGGTCAATGGATACAGGTCCCATTGCGGCCAAAATACCAAGGAAAAAGATTAAAAGTTTAGATTTTTTTATATCCAATTAAATTCTCTACATAA
>CAYGUN010000106.1:0-8700 GCA_964353025.1 uncultured Bacteriovoracaceae bacterium | reverse complement strand
ACGAAATAACCAAAAAAGAAAACATGGTCCAGCTAGGAGATAATGAAAAGATAGGGCTTGAAAGATTAGGCAATGAGTTTCAATCTAATTTTGATGAATTCAAAAGGTATGTAGATACCTCTAAAATATCTTATATTGGTCCACCGGAGCAACCCGCCTATCACCCTGTTTTTCCGGGCTCAGAATCAATTACCATTAAAAATTTAATCAAACAGCTACATCGTTATCAAACTGCTCATCCGAAACTTTTCTCTGGTATAGCTCAAAAGTATTTAATCGATGAATGGGACCTGCTAACGCAAGAGAGAAAATTAGATAAGAAACATGAGGGAATTGAACTAAGATTTAATTCTAATGAGCAAAGTGTTATCAAGCGAGAACTGGATAAACTTATGACTAAAAATAAGGAATCGGTTTCAGATCTTTTAAAAGAAAATGCCAAAAATTATCTGAAAGATTGTAATGCATTTGAGCATCTCAATATTTTAAAAAATTATCATATTCAATGTCCTCAAGAAATTCAAAAGAAACCCATCTTTGAATTAGAGATTGATGACCTTTCTATTCTTTTAAAAAGCTCTCATTTTAGAAATCTCATTAATAGTGAAAAGATAGTTCCACCTGTTCATGTGAAACAACCTTTCTGGCCACTAGATTATAGAAAAACGTTAGAGTATGACAAAAATGCTTATTACTGTAAAAGATCTACTGATACTTTAACCACCATTATCTTTCATCATACTGCAACTAGGTACGACCAAGATATCAATATCATGAATGACTACCATCTCTCAAAACATGGAATGTATATGATTGGTTATCATTATCTCATCTCAGGTTTGGATAATGGTGAAATCTCGCAAGGTAGGCAAGATTGGATGAAAGGGGCCCATGCAGGAACTTGGTCCGTAATGGAGGCCGATGAGTATAAACATGTAAAAGATAAGCTCGATAGGAAGGGACTGCTGTGCGGAAATGACAGACAAATTCAAGGCAAAGTAAAAGGAGCCAGCTATATAGAAGAAGAGCTCTTTTATGAAAAAGGAAACAAACCAGGTGCCAATGCTCTTTCACTAGGAGTGGCCTTCAGCGGAGATTACGACCGAGGGGCCAACCCTTCTAAGCCCAATGCTCAGGCCATTGATAATGCGGCTAAATTAATTTGTAACCTCCAGAAAAAATATCCTTCTATCAAAACAATTGGAGCTCACAGACAATACGCCATTTGGGGTAAGACGAGTTATTTTTATTGGAAACCTCATGATTGCTATGCTCAATATACAAAAAAAGAAAATTATAAAAAAACTCCCATATCTGTTCCTTACAAAAGTTGCCCGGGAGAAATTATGTTTGATGTCATGAAAGAAGTACAAAGCAAAGCAGCTCGCTATGGGTGTGAGTTTTCACTTAATTCAACTTGGATTGCTCCTTTGTGCGTTCATAATAAGGATATAGGAAGATGAAAAAACTCTTTATTTTACTATTAAGCTTTAGCTCTTTTGCCAATATAACCAAAGAGGAAACTCTTAAAGTGGAATCTTTCTTTGTCAGTGCTCAGAAGAAAGAACAAAAAGAGATTGCTACCGAAAAATTTATCAAGGGATTAGAAAGTGTGGCAAAAGAAAAAGATTTTAACTTGGACCTCAAACGAGAAAAAAAGAATATTGAAATTATTCGCTCAAAAACAATGAAAAAGGCCTACTATATTACGATTAAAGGAAAAGACAAAGAGGACTTACGAAGCTATCTGGTTCAAGAAGATAGTTCAGGGCAATTAAAATTTACAGATTACTTTGGCGAGCACTAAACAAGTGTTTCGCTACCAGACTTATCAATAACAATTTGGCCAACTTTGATTTTCTCTCGCACAAATTCCATGATTTTTTCTTGGGCCTCATTTACTTTTGAAATTTGCTGGGGCCTTCCATTGAGAACATCTTTAATATCTTTTTCATTATTCTTTGAAACAAGATTAAGCATATGCTCAACCAGCTCTTTACTCGCAACCTTGAGAGCAAGTCCTAAATCTTCAGGAGTCACACCTTGTAGCAGAACACGCATCATTTCAGGGGTTAAGTATTTAAGATCTTCAAAAGTTACCATGGCCTTTTGAAGTTTATCTGCCAGTTCGGGATCATTGTTTGCAATAGTTTCCAAAATCTTAGATTGCTCTTGAGGGCTCATCCCTTCTAAAAGTTTTCTTGCTTCGGCAAATCCATCAATCCTTGGCATTATCTATCCACCTTTAAATAAGGAAAGCTTGTATTCAAGTGATTCTTCACGTAGTCGGCCACACCATCCTCGAGAGATTTAAACTCAAAGCCAGGAAGAGCGATTTGTAACTTCTCCATGCTCGCTTGAGTATAATATTGGTATTGGTTTTTTAAATGATCAGGCATCTCAATAAATTCAATATTAGGCTTAAGATCAAGGGCGTTAAATGTGGCCGAGGCCAGGTCATAAAAAGTTCGGGCCTTGCCAGTTCCGAGATTGTAAATACCGCTGGTATTTTTATCTGCCTTCTCAACTAAATCCACCATGGCGTCCACAACATCTTTCACATAAACAAAGTCTCGCATCTGCTCGCCATCTTTAAACTTATCATTATAAGACTTAAACAATTTCATTTTCCCTGTGGCCTGAATTTGATTAAAAGTATGATAAACCACTGAGCTCATTGTCCCTTTGTGATATTCGTTTGGTCCATAAACATTAAAAAACTTCACACCATACCACTTAGAAGGCTTTCTATCTTTATTTAAAACCCACTCATCAAAAAGCTGCTTGGAATAACCATAAGGATTTAATGGAATGAGTTTAGACACTTCATCTTCGTTATCATTATAACCAAGTTCACCATCTCCATAAGTCGCAGCTGACGAAGCATAGACAATAGGAATATCGTAAATGGCAGCAGCATCAAATACTGCACGAGAGTAATCGTAATTATTTCTCATTAAGTAATCAACATCTGTTTCAAGCGTACTTGAGCAGGCCCCCATATGGTAAATGGCCTCAGCTGATTTTAAAAGATTTGTTTCTAAGAATTCATCTGCATGAATAAAAGAAGCATACTTAAGTGAACGAATATTTTTCCACTTAGAATCTTTTCCAAGACGGTCGACAATAATAATATCATCACGTCCTATATCATTGAGTTTTTTAATAATTGCGCTTCCAATAAATCCCGCGCCACCTGTTACTATAATCATACTTTTTCCTTTCTGATTAATACTACACCCTGCAATGCCAAAAGAATAATTAGCTTAATTGAGTCGATTTTAACATAAAGAGAATGATAAAAGGAATGCTCCTGGGCAACTTCTCCACCCTGCCCCATTAAACTCGTAAGTTCCGTTAGCTTTGGGGTCAAATAAAACAAATAACTTCCAGCTATGGCCAGTAAAAGAAAAACCCCTATACCTATGAGTTTTTTTGACTTGTGCGTTGGCATTTTGATGAAAACAGGCACAAGGATAAGGGCCAGGAGAAACTCCAACATATTGTATTTATTGAAAAGAATAACCCCTAAATTTCCGGCCTGCATGACATCGGGCAGATTTCTAAAAACCGTGGGTACAATAACAAAGTCCACCAAGGCCGTTGTCGACCACCAAAGGGTTAAAATAAGAGCAGATATTTTACTAAACATGCTTATATTTATAGCAACTTGGCTTTAAAAAAAGAAGTAAATCCGCTAGTATCCTCACCATATTGCATTAATTAACGAGGGATTATGAATACCGAAAATTGGTTCTTAGAAAAAAGCTTTTACAACCACCATGCACAGGGCACAAAAGTGAAATCTGTTTTGCATAGTGAGCAATCCAAATATCAAAAAATTGAAGTCATCGATACTTATTCGTTTGGAAAACTTTTAACCCTTGATGGGAAGACCATGGTCTCCAATGCGGACGAATTTATTTATCATGAAGTCACCTCTCACGTTCCCTATATGGTTCACCCGAAGGTTGAGAATGTTCTGGTCATCGGAGGCGGTGATGGTGGTGTTGTACGTGAGTATACCAAGCACCCTGATATTAAAAGAATTGACCTGGTTGAAATTGACGAAAAAGTGATTGAAGTTTCTAAAAAATATTTTCCAGAATGCACTCAAGGTCTAAGTGATAAAAGAGTGCGTGTACTTGCTCAAGATGGAATTGAATTTATTAAAAAACATAAAAATGAATATGACATCATTGTCGTGGACTCAACCGATCCTGTGGATTTTGCTGCTGGACTTTTTACTGATGAATTCTACAAGCATGTTAATGCAGCTCTTCGTGAAGATGGGATTATGATTAATCAAACAGAGAGTATTTTTTGTGACCAGTATGGCATAAAAGACATCTATCAAAACTTAAGACGGGCCTTCCCTATTGTGAAATCTTATTACGCTCCAATGCTTATCTATCCATGTGTTTATTGGACTTTTGGATTTAGCTCAAAAAAATACCGTCCAACTCAAATTGCAGCTCACAAGATTGCCCACATGAGAGAACTGGAAAGAAGTCTCAAGTGGTATAATCTTGATTGGCACCAAGGGGCCTTTGCTCTATCGAATCTTCACAAAAAACAAATTGGAGAACTATAATGCTTGAAGCAGTTAAACCTTTTTTCGCCCTTGAAACGGCTGAAAACTTTAATAAAGATGGGATTTATTTAATTGGTATTCCTTATGACGGAACAACTTCTTTTAGACCTGGAACTCGTTTTGGACCAGATGCTTTAAGAGAGGCTTCCTATGGACTTGAAAGCTACTCTCCTTACCAAGATAAAGACTTAGAAGATGCGCCCTTCTTTGATATGGGAAATATTCCTTTTCAGGCCAGTCGCCATGACCTCTTAAGAGAGAGCTTTTTTACTCTGACCCAAGGCCTTGATTTAAGCAAAAAGAAACTTCTGACCGTTGGAGGAGAACACTCCATCAGCTATTGTCCAGCTAAGCTTTACTTAGATTACTACAAAGACTTAACTATTATTCATCTTGATGCTCATACTGATTTAAGAGAGCAATACCTAGATGAGCCTTATTCTCATGCTTGTGTGGTAAGACGAATTGTTGAGAGTATGAATAGCGAACAAAAGCTGCTGCAATATGGAATCCGTTCAGGCCTCAAAGAAGAGTTCACTTGGATGAAAGAGAATAAAACCCTGGCCACTTCTTTAGAAGAGTTACTCACTCGTATTCGCAATATTAATGGTCCAATCTATGTAACCCTTGATTTAGATTTTTTTGACCCCGCTTTCTTTCCTGGTACAGGAACTCCTGAGGCGGGCGGTGAGAACTTTCATAACTTTATCTCTATCATCAAGGAGCTCTCTAAGAAAAACCTAGTAGGGGCCGATGCTGTTGAATTATCCCCAGTGCTTGATGCCTCCGGTAATTCAAATGTCTTTGCTGCTAAGGTAGTAAGAGAACTTATGCTATGTCTGAAGAACTAAAAGATACGGACTTCTATTTTAACCCTCAAGGCCTAATGGTTTTAACTGAGGAATATCTCAAAAAAAGAGGGTATTGCTGCCATAATGGCTGCACTCATTGCCCTTTTAACGATGATGAGCACAATGGGCCCCTTGCTCAATCGTAGGAAAGCGAATACTTAAAGAGTAAATTCCCAATAAAATTAACAATACTGGTATGGCCTTAGGAAATTTTTGTCCCAAAGGTCTTAATACTTTCTTTAAGATCCACTCACTGGCAAGTAAGGCCGGAGAGGTCCCTAACCAAAACATAAAAATACTTAAAAAAGTAATTCCAAGAGATGGGGATAGAAGAATGACAAATAAGAATGAATAAAGAAAATGACAAGGAAGCAGTATTGAGAAAAAGCCTAAGCCATAGTTTCTCAAAGGATTCTCACTCCTGTATAAACGACCAAAAATTCTTTGATTAAAAATCGTAAACTTTTGACTCTTAATTAAGTTTTTCAAGCCCAGACAGATAAAAAACAGCCCAAAAATAACAGAGCCCATTTTTAATAGACTTTGTGAGGCCTCTTGAATAAAGCTTCTGCCTAAAAAATAAATAACCGTTGAAATAATGAAATAACCACTTAAGCGGCCTAGCTGATATTTGATATTCTGCTTAATCCCGTTGCAACTACTAACAACAAGGCCTCCGCACATACCAATGCAGTGAGCGCTTCCAGCAAAGCCCACCATTAAAGAAATTAACGGCCAAAGATAAATTTCAGCGCCCTTTAGCTCACTTAATAGGTCCGACAAGACTTACCTCTTTTTCTAATACGATATTATCCTTTGTTGCTTCTTTCCCGTTGTGAAAGAAAACTTTTATCTTTCTTGTTCCTCGCTTTAATAAACTTTGAGAGAATTTAAAAAAGATATGGGCCACTTTCTTTCGTCCTCGACTAATGGGAAAAGGTCTTTGAGGAGTCACAAGAGTTAGGCCCTCTGAAAGAAGCTCTTCACCCACATCAAAATAGAGATCTAATGGCCTCTCACCTTGGTAAGTCATCTCGACTCTATAGTGATTCACTATTTCTAATTCAGCATTTTGTTTGATAACTTTTTGAAAAGGCTCTCTATTTCCTCTTATAAAATAAGCACTTAAGTTTTGTCTTTTACCCATGAAATAGGTGCTTGCTACTCCTAGCACTAAAAGAATCACGAGGTAGATGACAGTACGAGGATGAATAATAGGAGATTTTTTGCCTTCAAGTTTATTCTCTGTTGAATAGCGAATTAACCCCTCTGGCTTATGCACTTTTCTCATAATATCATCACATGCATCTATGCACATGGTACAAGCAATACACTCGAGCTGAGTTCCACGTCTAATATCAATTCCTGTCGGACAGGCCCTCACACAGTGATAGCAATTAATGCAATCTCCCTGTTGTTCTTTAGAGACATCTTTGTTTCTTCTTGGCTCTCCTCGTTTTTCATCATAGGCAACAACCAAAGAATCAGAATCCATTAAAACACTTTGAAACCTTCCATACGGACACATTATGATACAAAACTGTTCCCTAAACCACCCAAAATCAAACAAGGTAATACTTGTGGCTACAATCATGACAAGAAAACCTTGCCAATGCTCTAGTGGAGAATGAGTGACAATAGAGAGAAGTTCATAGGAACCAAGAAAGTAACCCAAGAAGGAATGTGAAATAAGCAAAGAGGTGATGATAAATAAAGTCCATTTCAAAATTCTTTTCATCACTTTTTCTAAATTCAGTGGCATTTCATCAAGTTCTTTTCTTTTTTTTGCACGTCCTTCAATCAATCTCTCGATAGGCCGAAATAGCATATCGATAAAAACAGTTTGAGGACAGGCCCAACCGCACCACGCTCTTCCCCAGACAGTTGTCACAAAGGCCATCAGAAATAAAAAACCCGCTAATAAGAAAAATAAATAAGGAGTATCATGGGCCCAGAAATCCACACCAAATAAGATGAAATGCCTATCAGGTAAATCAAGCAAGATGGTTTGTTTGCCACCTATTTTAGTCCAAGGAATAACCAAATAGACAAAAATAAGCAACGAGTACACAATCTTTCTTCGTGTTCTCCATTTACCCTGAATGTCTTCCGGATGAATATAGACTCGGTCCCCGTTTTCATCAGTTGTCGCAAGTCTTTCAGGATGTAAATCATATGGATTCATATTCTACTTTCGCTCAAATTTTTCACCTTGTGGCTCTTTAGGATCTTTTTGCTCAATACCTTGAATACTCATTAGATAAGCGGTTATTGCATACAGCTCATCCTCTTGTAAGAGTTCGGCCCAGGCAGGCATTCCGTTAGTAGGATTTCCAGTTAATATAAATGGATAGATGGTCTCAGGGGTGCCCTCTGCATATAACCAGTATTCATCTGTTAAGTTTGGCCCAATATCCCCAGCTGCTTTCTCGCGGTGACAGGCAACACAGTGTTGTTGGAAAATACTTGAACCAACACTCACCATCTCAGAACTATCAGCGTAGCTCTGATAAAGCTTAGGTTTAAATACACTAAGTTTTTCAAGATACTTTTTCTTAATGCTTTTGACTTCTGCGAGATCTAGGTTGTACTCATGTTTAAGCGATGGCCCATTTCCAACAATATAGTAAGCAAAGTAGCCAATAGCAAAGATGATCCCTCCCCAAAAACTTAGTACCCACCAAGTTGGCAGAGGATAATCAAACTCTTGAATGCCATCATAATCATGGTCAAGAAGTAATGCTTTTTCTTTCTCATTCAATTCATTTTCACTCATATTAAATTCCCTTAATCTAGCGGTAAACGTTCAATTTTTTTATAAAGCTCTCTACTCTCTTTTCTACTCACCCACCAAATAACTCCTAGAAAAATAGAAGCAAAAAGAAGTAAAGCGATGGTTGGTAGCATTGGAATATTCCAATTCGATAGTACAAGTTGTTTCATTACTCCTCCTTCTTGATTTCTGCTGGAGTATCCTCTATATAGGATCCTTCGACTCCAAGACGTTGAAGATAGGCAATCAGAGCAATAATTTGCTTATCTTGCATTTTTTCATCAACACCACCTTCAATTAACACGGCCATAATTTCCTCTGCTTGCTCTTTAGCATTAGGGATGGCGTTACTTATCTGTTCATCAGTATAAGGAACACCTAAGGCCTTCATAACCTTGAGTTTACGAGGGAGAATATTCAAGTCAGTTTTTTTAGAAAATAACCACACATAATTTGGCATAATAGAATCCGGAGTCACCTCT
>CAYGUN010000105.1:3506-8771 GCA_964353025.1 uncultured Bacteriovoracaceae bacterium | reverse complement strand
TAACCCTCGTTTAAAATCTTGCCCTATGTAATATTTTCAAGCCATTCGATGGCCTGTCAATATAGTGCTATAAAGATTTCCATGCAATTTATAGCTCTTATTTCTTTGACCATATTTACCAGTCTTGCCTACAGCAATTGCCTTGAAATGTTTAAAAAATATCATCCAAATGAATTAGTAAGACCGCTAGAGAGATTTGTTGGTCCTTCACAGAAACTTTATGAATCATTATCTCAACACAATCCAGATGCCATTGTCTCTCACCTCATTGAAAAAGATACCAGGCAATGGATATTTAGACTTGAGGCCCTACTTAGGCTTTATAAAAAGCAAGCCCCTAAGCTGGAAGAACTGCTCATAGCTATAAAAGCATTAGAAGATAGTATTGGAACACATACGGCCTATATTGATAGGAGTGAGTTTGCTAAAACGATTGGAGCTGATAAAAATGTTATTTCCTACCTCGAAGAACAAAAACAAGAAACTTATGTCGAACTCAGAAGTTTAGTCTCAAATGAGTGGGACCAAAAGGGCTTTGCCACTTTTATAGAAACTCTCTCTCGCCATGAGTGGCTTAGCTATGAAAAAGATAAAGAGTATCTTCGCACAAGATTAATCAAAATTTTCAAAAAACTAAGAGATGAAGATTATGATCTAACTGACCTAGAAGAAGGGATTCATGAACTTAGAAGACAGATTCGATGGTTTCTTATTTACGCTCACTCTCTTGAAGGAATGCTCGACTTTCATCCAGGAGTCGGAAATAGTACCATTAAAAGGTTTAATGAATTAATGAAAAATGATGAACTAGTTAATTCCAAATATGTACAATTTTTTAAGTCAGAAAAAGAAGACCCTGTTTATCTAAGCTTTCCTTACTATCTAACGGCCTCTTATATTGTGGGGAAAATTGGAACCATTAAAGATAACGGCGAAGCCTTCCACTCTCTTATCGAAGCCTATTTAAAATTAGGTTTGTTTGAAACAGTAGAGCAAACAGAAAAAGAAATACACGCATTGGCCCACTTCAAAGGTATTCCAATTATTGATACTTTCAAAGAGGCCACTAAGTTAAAAGAATTTATTACTCCAGAAGATGCCATTAACGAGAATATTTATCAATTAATGCTAGATGAATTAAGTAACGATACCGATTAAAAAAGCCTAGACCACACTTTTTTTTGACATTTTCATTTGTCCTTTCAATTGCTTTGCCGCCATGGCATAACCACCATCACCTCCATCAATAAAATGGATATGGCCACCTTGTTTTGTACTTGGAACAAAGCAAGTCATCAAACAATCAACTGATTTATGAATTCCGTAGAAGAGCTTCCCTTGCTTATACTCAGCATCTAAAAACTCTTCCAACTTTTGGGCTTGCTCTAAATTACAATCAATAATCATTCTTAGCATATCGTCAAATTTTCGATAATCAGAATGACTCTTCATTGAATTACTATATTTTTTTGTATCAAAGAAGGGTATAGGGAATTTAAACTTAAATATCAAAATGGATAGAATGATTTCTAAAAAACGCATAATAAATCCAAATGAAAATGTGCTCTTATGCATTCGTTTTTCAGTTTGGCTTGTTTCACCAATTCCCTTATAGCTGCTTAATTCAATATTCACTGGATTGGCGTCTTCTAGCTTACCCTGAAAAATGCTATTAATCTTTGCAAGAACTTGTTGATAAATTTCTTGAGAATTTTTGCTATCGGCCTCAACTAAAACTGATAAGATAACCCCTCTCTTATTAGGAATAGGATTCCAGCGACAGGAAAGATCCGATAGATCGGGTAAAGAGAAATCGCCACTGTCTATTTCATAAATATCGGCATTGTTTTTAATTTTATCTTCAGCAAAGTTCAAACCACCACCAGTGAAAATGGCAATGGATTTCCCATTTGTAATTTCATATTTGGCCACACTTAAAGCAACTGAATTTGCGTAAAGTTCACTGACTTTCACTGACCCTACTCTTAAACCTAAATTCATTCGCTGTTCAGAGAGATGCTTTAGCCCTAAAAGCTCGGCCACAACTTTATCATACCGAGACATAGGCACCACAAAAGAAGCCCCATCGCCACCGAAAACAAAAGGAAACTCTATATCCCCCATGGCCTTAGTGACTGCAACGATGGAAGCCGCACCAATAGTGTTCACATCTTTATAGCGTCCCTCTTCAATGGCCTTGGTCGATCCTCTAACATCGGTGATGATGACAATCCAATCATTAGGCATTTTAGTAAAATGCTGCTCTTGGACGATACCATCAAAGTCACTAAAGCTTTTAAGATTTTGATAAAAAGTGTCTGTTTTCATAGCTATCCTATCGGAAAAAGGTAAATTTAACTAAACAGACAGTGGCACTCAAGGTCTCATGCATTGCAATAACAAATAGCTCATTCTTAACTGAGAAAGCACTTACAAATTTGAGTGAAAAATAGCATAATGCTATTTCACCTAAACGAAAAACGCTGAGTTATACTAGGAGCTTTGCCGTGCAAAATATTGAAGAAATAAGTATTGTTGCCCCTGTCACAAATAATGAGACAGACACTAACGTAAAAAAAACGACCAAGTTTAACGAAGATGAACTTATTTCTTTAAGTGAATATAGCAAAATTTTAAAGGCCGAACTTCCAAAAGAAATCTTTTTGAAAAACCCAAAAAGAATTGGTTGGGCATTCTTCTTTCTTTTATCTAATGCTGCTATGATTTATACCATCGTTGAAGTTAACCCCCATTGGGCGATTAAACTTTTATGTTCAATTGTCATTGGAACCTTTACAGCTTGTGGTGCTCTATTGGCCCACGAACTACTTCACGGCTCCATTTTTAAAAGCAAGTTTATCCAGGACTTCTTTGGTTTCTTTCTTTTAGCACCTTTTGTGGTTCCACCAACTTACTGGCGTTTTTGGCATAACTATCTTCATCATGGAAACACACAATTACTTTATAAAGACCCTGATGCTTTCCCTACTCGCTCTATTTGGAAAAGAAGCAAGTTTATGAAGGCCCTCTATCCCTTTACTCCAGGTTCAGGGAACCCTGTCAGCTACCTCTACTTTTTGTATTGGTTCCCATTTCAATCAGTCATGAATCTTCTGTATTTTAGATTTAAAACTAAGATGTGGGATAGGATGGATCACTCTCGTGTTAATATTGAATTTATTCTGCAAGTTGTGCTTATTGCTTCTTATATTTACTTTATTGGTTCAAAAGATATTCTCTTTTTGCTGGTTATCCCGTTTTGCGTTCAAAACTACACTCCAATGAGTTATATATCGACCAATCACAACTTAAGTCCTTATACAAAAGTAAATGACCCTTTGGTAAATTCACTATCTGTTACCAATTTCAAATTACTTGAGGCAATCCACTTACAATTTGGCTATCATACAGAGCACCACATTTTCCCTAAGATGCCTATGAACAATGCCAAACTAGTAAGTGCAAAATTAAAAGAAATGTACCCTAATAAATATCAAATCATGCCTAAATTTAAGGCATTGGTTAAGCTTTACTCAACTCCAAGAGTTTACAAAGATAGAACAACTCTTGTTTGTCCAAAAACAAATAAAGAGTTTAAAACTCTAGGAACTTAAGTCTAAGCTTATCCACTCAAGGACCTTATAAAGGGTCTCATCCGATTGGAGCAAGAAAATGAGTTACGCAAATCAAACGGGACGCCCAAATGAATTTGAGCGTCTCCTGGCGCAGTTTAAAAAAGAATTTGGAAGCCCTTTAAAACTATTAACTCCCTTTCTAGGGATTTTAGTTTTTATTGGTGCTTACACAAGTTATTACACGGTGGAGCCCGATGAAGAAGCTGTCATTATCAGGCTTGGAAAATACCTCCAAACAACTCCTCCTGGCCTCCATTTTAAGCTTCCTTTTGGAGTAGATAAGCACATACTAGTTCAAACAACAAAAGTTCATCAGGCCGAATTTGGTTTCAGAACGAGGGAAGTAAGGACGAGCTCACCTACCAGATATTCAACCGGAAACTTTAAATCAGAATCTCTCATGCTTACAGGGGATTTGAATGTTGCTGATGTGGAATGGGTTGTTCAATATAAAATTTCAGACCCATATAAATATTTATTTAATGCCAGCGACCCTATTCGTAATGTAAGAGATGTATCAGAATCCATTATGAGAAGAGTTGTGGGAGACAAATCTGTCAATGACGTTCTCACAACTGGCAGGGTAGAAATTTCAAATGATGCTAAAGTCCTTATGCAAGAAGTGCTGGATAAATATGATATTGGGATTTTAATCTCTGCAGTTAAACTGCAGGACGTGAATCCTCCAGAAGTCGTTAAGCCCTCTTTTAATGAAGTCAATGAGGCCAAACAAGAACAAGCGAAGCTTATTAACCAGGCTGAAGAGACCTACAATAAAGTTATTCCTGAAGCTCGAGGAAAAGCAGAGGAACTTGTCTCCCAGGCCGAAGGTTTAGCAGCGGCCACTATTAACAGGGCCCAAGGTGATGCTCAAAAATTCACTGAAATTTTGAAGGCCTACAAAAAAGCTCCCGCTATTACTCGAAAAAGAATTTATATTGATACGATGGAGCATATTTATAGCAAATTTGAAAAACTCACTATTGTTGATTCAAAAGTAAAAGGCCTATTACCCGTTTTCGGTAAAACCATTAAGGAATAATCATGAAATTAATCGCGTTTGCAGTATTTTTATTTTTTAGTTTGGTGGGAGTTTATTCTTCCATGTTTATTGTGCCAGAAGGAAGACAGGCCATCATCACTCAGTTTGGTCGCCCAATTGGAGAACCTATTACTGATACGGGTGTTCATTTTAAAACTCCTTTCGTTCAAGAAGTTCGCTTTGTAGATAAAAGAATTCTTTCCTGGGATGGAGTTCCTAACCAAATTCCAACCAAGGATAAAAAATATATTAAAGTTGATACTACTGCCCGTTGGAAGATTGTTGATGTTCTTAAATTTATTCAAAGTGTGCAAAATGAACGTGGGGCCAAGGCCAGAATTGATTCCATCTTAGATGCAAATACCAGAGACATGATTTCTAAGAGTAACTTAGTCGAAGCAGTTAGAAATTCTAATGCCATTATAGAGAGTATTATTGAGAAAAAAGTGATTATTAAAGAAAGAACTGAAAAAGCAATTGATGATGAAATTTTTGGTGAAATTGAAGAAATTCAAAGCGGCAGAGAAAAACTAAGTGAAATCATTGCTAAAAAATCAGATAAAGAGTTAAAAGAATTTGGAATTAGCA
>CAYGUN010000105.1:0-3496 GCA_964353025.1 uncultured Bacteriovoracaceae bacterium | reverse complement strand
AAACAGTTGAACAAAAAGTTTATGAAAGAATGATTTGAGAGAGAAAATGAATTGCAGAGAAAATACGTTCTATCGGTAAAGGTGAAAAGGCAAAAATTGAAGGTCGACTAAGTCGAGACCTGCAAACAATTGAATCTGAGGCCTATAAAAAAGCTGAAATCATTAAAGGAAAGGCCGATGCAAAAAGTACGGCCATTTATGCTGAGGCCTTATCACGAGATCCTAAGTTTTATGAGTTTGTGCGAACCCTTGATTCTTACAAGAAAGTACTTAACGAAAAAGCGAATTTTATTCTCTCCTCAGACTCGGAGTACTTAAGCTTGCTTAAAAAGGCCAACTAAGTATAGTTGTCCTAAATGTATTGCCACCTGTCGGAATTATAAGAGATGAAAATAAGCTTTCACTCTATTGTTTGAGTAATATGCTCATTTAAAAAAGATTAGGATTCTCTTTTATGTAATTCAGATGCGATTGAGCTGCGTGATAAATAGATTTACTCATATTCTCAGGACTTAGATGCTCATCAGTTGAGCACCTCTGCTTCATGACTTTCGTATTCATGACAATTCCAAAGTGAACAATCAGAGAGAAAATCGCTTTCATCGCCCAATATTTACTTTCTTCGGAAACATTACTTCCTACGTCTAAGTTGATTTTTTGCAAGAAAATCTCGTTTCCAGGTGGCCCAAAGCGATTATTTTTTTCAATATCGAGCTCAAGTTCAAACTCAGGAATTGAAACATTGTCTGATAAGAAAATTTTAAAAGTATTCATAATGGCCGAGCCACTTGAGATGAAAAAATTAAAAACTTCTACTGCGAGTTCAGGAGTTGTCTGAGTCGTCTCATCTAACTCTTCAATCGCCTTTTTAATCCAGTCATAATTATAATCAAACACACTCCAATACAGGCTCTCTTTATTCTGAAAATGATAATTAATAGAGGCCAGATTAACGTCCGCAAGCTTGGCAATCTCACGGACTGATGTTCCTCCAAATCCATTTTTAGCAAAAAGCTCATTGGCCACTTCTAAAATCTTTTGCTTCGTATTTTTTACTTCTTCAGCATTCATGATTGACTCACCAATCCTTCTCTGTCACTAACATCATCACGAATCGTTTTTTTACCAAAAAGTTTTTTCCTAAAAGCTTCAAAGTCTTCCAAAATAGCGTAAGCTGCAGGAACCCAGACAAGAGTCAAGATAGTTCCTGATGTTAAGCCCCATGCCATAGCAAGAGTCATAGGAATAAGCATGGCATCGTTACCACCAATTCCATAAGCAGTTGGTAATAACCCACTAATAGTAGTTAAACTTGTAACCAGAACGGCCCTAAGACGCATTCCTGAAGCTTTCACTAAAATATCATGCAAACTCATCTTGCCTTCTGCCCGCATTTCATCAATGAAACTAATCAGAACAATACCAGAGTTAACAATAATTCCTCCCAGACCAATAATTCCAATTAAGGCCAAGAACGAAATAGGTCTTTGATGCAAGAAGAAGGCCACAGAAAAACCGAGGAGCCCTAAAGGTATCGTTGTCATAATAATAAATGGTCTTAAATATGATTTGAACAAGAAAACCAAGAGAGCAAAAATTCCAACTAAGCTTAATTTAAGGGCCGAGAAAAGAGAGCTCATCGATTCATTAGTTGATTCCTGGGCCCCTCCAAAAACAATGCTGACTCCTGGAAACTTACTCAGATTTTTTTGGTAAAGCTTTGTCACAAGAGCATTGGCCTGAATTGAAGTAATTTTCGTTATATCAACATCTCCCGTTAACGTTTTAGAACGCTTGAAATCAAAACGCTTAATCTGAGGCGTTCCTCTTTCAGTTCTAAAAGTTGCAAGAGTTCCTAGTTCAACTAAGTTCCCTTGAGGATCTTTGATAATCACTTTTTCCAAATCTTCAACATTACGTCTAAAGTCTTCTTTAAAACGAACAACTAATTCCACTTCTTTATTATTTAAAGTGACATCAGAAACAACTTTCCCTGAAATAGCCGTTCTGATTGTAGTCCCAACATTGTTGACATCAATTCCCAGCCTGGAAGCTTTCTCATAATCAATATCAACAAAAACTTCATCATCTCCAATGATGTCATTAACTTTAAGGTTTTCAACACCTGGAAGTTTAGCGATCTCATCCTTGATTGCATTGATCATCGCAATAAGTTCTTCTTCATTATTTGAACGGAAAGTGGCCTCAATAGCATTTCCAACAGGAGGGCCATTAACCATCTCTTCAAAACTAATACTTTCAACATAACTGGGCTTTATGGCCTTTAAGTCATGAAGAACATCGGTATAACTTCTGTTATATTTAGCATGCTCACTTACATAAATAGTAAGCATCCCTATATTATTTCCTTCTTGGGCCTTAGGATCATTAGGACCCATCTGTGATGTACCGGCCCTTCCAACAATATGGACAGCATCATCTTTAAGCACATCCTTAATTTGTTTTGAAATGTCATCTAGCTTGTTATGAGTTTCCTCTAATCTCGCCCCTTTCGGCATCTCAACTCTTCCGACATAAATCTCTGTTTGGTCTGCAGGGAAAAGAATAAATTTATTGGCAACAGTCATCATGGTAATTGAGAAAACAACAACGGCCAAAAATAAACCAAAAACAATATAGCGGTGTCTTACAATCTTATCCATAAAGATTTCAAACTTCCTCTCAAATTTTGAAAACCAATCTAAGGAATTATTTTCAGCTTTTTCAACTTTACCACCGGCCCAGTGCAATCTCATGGGGAGAAAGAAAAAAGACTCAAAAAGTGAAAGAAGAAGAGCAATAGAAACCACGATCGGAATCCATTTAATAAATTGCCCCATGATGCCTTTTGTCACAAGCATCGGTAAAAAAGCAGCAATTGTAGTAAAGGCAGTTGCTGTAATTGGTAACCATAATGCTTCAATTGATTTAACTGAAGCATCAAGTGAGCTAAACCCTTCGTTTCTTAAGCGGTTAAAGTTTTCACTAATAACAACGGAGTTATCTACCATCATCCCCAGAGCAATAACTAAGGCCAAAACAGTAATAGCATCAATATTCATTCCATAAACGGGCATAAGTCCAAGTGTCCCAAGCATGGCAAGAGGAAGAGATAACGAGGCCATTAATCCAATTTTTCCCGGAAGAAAAAAGAGTAAGAAAACCACAACGAGGACAAGGCCAGTTATAGCATTACTGGTGAGTACATCAACTCGGTCTTTAACTTTAATCCCTTCTGAGTGAAAAACATTAAATTCATATTGAGGATATCTTTTTATATAATCATTCAGAATCTTATCTAGCTCAGTCACCATTTTGATAGTATCTGCACCTGATTTTTTATTAACAATAAGTAGAGTGGCATCTTTCCCATTATAGCTAGACAAGACCTTAACCTCTTCTTCTGAATCTTTTATATCAGCAATATCTTTAAGATAAACCGTACTACCTGAAAAATTGGAACGAACAACCAAGTTTTCTAAATCTTCTACGTTTT